>JANXPQ010000360.1 GCA_025357235.1 Betaproteobacteria bacterium | reverse complement strand
GACGCTGGAGTTCTCGCCGCTGACCTGCGGCCGTAGCGTCGGGGGCTTTCCCTCCACCCAGCCGTAGAAGCAGGGCTCGTGCTGCCACATGAAATGGCTGCGCGTGAGGATGGGCCGGGACTTCACCCAGATGAGCTGCTGATGGAAGAGGAGCCCATTCGCCCGCCACGCCGCCTCTACGAGCGCCTGCCGCCGTGAGGCATGCCACTGGTAGATGGCCGGGTTTTCGACCAGCGCGTGCGCAAGCGCGACCTGCAGGAAGCGGGAGAAGAACTCCACGCTCGACTCCGGGTCGATGTACGCGTCCCAGTGCTTGTTGTTGATCTGGCCGTTGGCCTTGTTCTCCTTGCTCTGCGGATGGTTCCCGCCGTCGTAGTCGACCAGGTATGGCGGGTCGGTGGCCATGAGAGCCGCTCGCTCGCCGGCCATCAGCTTGAGGACGTCGTCGGCGCTGGTTGAGTCGCCGCACATCAGGCGGTGCGGGCCGAGTTGGTACACCTCGCCGCGGATGCTTCTGGCGACCTTGGGCACCTCGGGCACAGGCTGCTCGATGACGTCGGCCAGGTTGCCGGCGTTGAGCTCCGCCAGGAGGCGGTCGATTTCCTTCTCATCGAACCCGGTCGCTGCCAGCTCCACACCCTGCGCCTGCAACTCCGCCAACACGCGGGCGAGGCCCTCCTCGTCCCATCCGGCGATTTCTCCGAGCCTGTTATCGGCCAGGGCGAGCAGCTGCGCGTCGGCGGGGTCCAGGTCGAGTAGGCGCACGGGCACACTGGTCAGCCCGAGCTTTTTGGCGGCCAGCCAACGGGTGTGGCCGGCGATGATCTGCCGGTCCTCCTGCCGAGCCAAGATAGGTGAGCCGAAGCCGAAACGCTGGATGCTCTCAGCCACCTTGGCGATGGCGTCAGCGTTCTTCCGGGGATTCTTCGCCCAGGGCTTCAGGTCGGAGATGGGCAGCCACACCGCGGCGGGGGCAGGCGTGTCAGGGCCGGGCATGGACGGCCCTCGGGGCCGGGCACGCTGGGGTGCGGGCCGCGGTGGCGACGAGCAGGGCAAGCAGCGCCGCGGCGCCCGCTTGGACCAGCACGGTGCCGAGGAAGGCCGCATCGACAAGCCGGTGGCGGGGGGGCGGAACGGGCGGGCGGTAGATGGGCATGCGAATCTCCTTGAAGAGGAAACGCAACCCAGATCGCCGATTGGGACGCTTTGGTCCGACGATTCTTCCGGTTGCCGCGTCCCAATTGCCCCATTTGCCCCAATTCTAGATCCTCTCTCCCTAACTACTTCTTCTCACACCGAGGATCAGAAATTGGGGCAATTGGGGCAATTGGGTCCTGCGCCGTCTTAGTCTTTGTTACTGCCGAATGTGTATCTTGGCTTCACAAGCGCGCGATACTTGAGCTCGGCGTCCTCGACGCTGAGGTTGCCCTGCTTCCAGTAGATGGTGACACGCTTGCCGACGCTAACCTTGGTTGAGTCGAACCCTGCCTGCTTGAACATCTTCCCGAGCCGCGCGGGGGGCCCATCCAGCAGGTTCTTGAGGCCGTGGTGGTCGTTCTCTTTGGCCCACTGCACGAGGTCCTTGCGGGTGAAGACACCTTGGTCGCCACTCAAGTCCTCGCCTGCCTCCACTAAGGCGAGTTCCGCGCCACCACGGGTGGCGGTGTGCATCTCCTCTCGGGCGGTGGTGTGCGGCGGCTGCGCCTTGGGGTGAAACCGGGACAGGTCCCGCCGTGCCAGCCAGCCAACCACGTCCATGTAGTGCTCCTCGACGTAGGCGCCCAGCCGCGCGTAGTAGTCGGCGTCCTTCGGCGTCACCGAAGACCAGATGACGTGGTAACGGCCGTCGGACTTGTCCTCGAAGTAAACGCCGTTCTCGTAATTGGTCAGGAAGATCACCTGCACGAGGTTCGGCAGGGTGTAGGGGCGCAGGAATTTCTGGTTGATCGTGATGTCGTCCGGGGGCGCGGCGATGATTGTCTTGAAGGCGTTATAGCGGTTAAAGCCGTGCTCAAACGAGAGGTCGCGCGCTTCCTGCACGCAGAGGAACTTGGTACCGTGGAGATACGCAGTGAACTGGCCGCCCAAGTCTTCACTCTTCACGTTGTTCCAGCAAGACTCACTCCATTTCGCTATCGGCTTGAGCATCAAATCCTTGCCGGTACGCGTCTTGCCGCCGATCACCAGCGCGTGATTCACCTTCCCGTCTAAGTGCTGGACGTTGTAGGCGAGCACGTCGAGCAGGTGCGTGCGCTCGTCGGCGTTGGGAATCAGCCACTCGACGTGGTCCAACCAGATGGTGGGTTTAGCGCTGTCGCGCGGAGGAGTCTTGAGCGGGCGGAAGACATTGATCAGCGTCCGTCCCCGTTGCTCATAGATCTGACCCTTGCCCGGCCACCAACCCAGATCATCCGCCTGCTGGACGTGAAGATCGATGAACGCAGAGGCCTTTTGGAACCGCTTCTTGATCTGGCCGCCCGAGTCGTCGGTCGTCCAGATGCAGAACCCTCCTGCGACCACGTCGGCGGCGTGGGCGCTGTTGAGCGCCTCGCGCTTCATGATCGCGCCGGATGCCTTGCAGACGTAGACGTTCTGCTCCTTCACGAAGACGTACCGCTCGGCGATCTCCCGTGCCTGCTTCTGTGCGTCGTCGCCGCGGCCGTTCCTGCCGTACCGCTCAGCGTTACTGAGCTTGGTCCGTAGATCGCTCTCGGGCCAGGGCGGCGAGCAGGCCCGGTTCCAGTCCTGCAGAACCTCCAGCGCCTGGTCGTCCGTGAGGCCGCAGTCGCGTTTGAGGTAGGCGCAAATCCTGTAGAGCAGGTCGTCGCCTTGCTGGTACTGGACGGCGGGCGGGACCCCAGCGAGATAGCGCCGGGCCTTGGCAATGGCAGTGGCACGCTGTGCCTCCACCGCGGTGTGGCTGACAATCGGGATGACCTTGCCGAGTGGCGAGGCCGGCGGTTGCAGGGCCGTGCCGACTCCTTCGAGCACCTCCTCGATCGAAAAGTCCCGGCGGCCACCGGTCTGCACGACGCGCACCAAGAACGGCTGTTCCGGGTCTTTAAGGTGCAAGAAGCCGGGCAGGCGCATCACCCGCGGCAGATCCTTCACCGCGGGGTCAGTGTTGAGCGCCCGCGCCACCGCATCCTGCGCGGCCGTGAAGGCATGCAGCGGCTCGCCATCCTGCAACCGCCAATAGGGTTGCAGGCCGCGCTTGCTCTGGACGAGCATCGTCGGAGTCAACTCCAGCGCCTGCGGCGTGAGCGTGCCGGAGTCGTCGTCGCCGAAAAGAGCACGCAGCGCACGCACGTTCTCCTCGCGCCGGCCCTTGCCGTCGCCGTCGTTGACCATGATGAAGACGCCGGCGCCGCGGCCATTGAGGGAGACCAGCGACCGCCAGTGCTCGGAGAGCGTGCCGTGCATCCACCTTGCCAGTGACTTGTCCTTGCGCTCCTTCTGGTCGTCGAAGGTCTGAAACGTTACGGACGTGTCGGCCGATCCCGTCAAGGCAGCTATGAATTGCTCAGCCTCCGCTTTGGACGACTGCAACGAGTCCCCCGCCGTCGGGTCCCCACTCACGCTGCACGTCGAACCAGCTCTTCGAGCTGTGCGCGATCAACCTCTTCCCGCTTTAGGATTGCGTTCACCTTCTCGAAGTCGGTCGAGTCCGAGATGGCCGTGTCCAGCAGGTCGCGGAGCACCGCCGGCGGAAGCCCGTCGAGTTCCCAACAGCCTGCACCGTCTCTGGCGCTGTACTTCTCGGCGCGCGAGTCCGTCGTCTTGGTCGGGTCCTTGCGAAAATTGGTGCGCTTGAACATCTGCTTCACGGCCTACTCCGTCGCCCGCCGTGCGTGATGCCCAGCAGCCGAGAGATCGCGGGGTGTGCTGCCGTTCGCCTATTGGGCGTCGCCGTCTGTCGCCGTGCTCGGCGATAAGCGTGCTCGAGCCCGCGGGTGACCTGCCACACCGTCGCGTCGTTGGTGGGCTGCAGCGCGAAAACACCGCCCAACACCAAGAGTACCTCCTGAAAAAACTGAGCAAGCCGGTCATCATTAGAAGCATTCACGGAGCACCTCTTCCAGAGTCCTTGGTCCTTGAACGCAACCTCGCCCGCGTGGTGGGACAACGCGGGCGCCGCCGCGCTTTGATGAATCGGTGCTCGAGTCGCTTTAGCGTCCGCTGATATCTCTTGCGTGCGGCCGCGTGGCTGATACCCATCCGCTCCGCCATCACGCGCTGGTTCACGCCGTAGATGGCGGCGCCCATCACTAAGTCCGCGTCGTCGCCGACGGTGGCCACTAGCTCCTCGCGCAGCGCAAGCAACTCCTGGTCATCGTCAATAGCTTCGGCGCCGTCAGGCGGCTCGGCGCAGAAATCAAGCGGTGGCTCGGTCAACAGGTCAGGGAACCTGATGCCGCCCTCGAAATCCTCAGACGGTAATGGACTTGTCCTGATAGCCTGGGCGCGATCGCGGCGGCGGTGACGAAAGACGTCGCGGCGGGTCCCGCGCGTTAGAGCTGCAGCGATGCGGTTGGTGGTGCTCAGGTCCAGCCCGACGACCAGGTCATTGAACGCGTCCAGTATCTCGCCGACCGCGCTATCTCCGGCCTCGCAAACCACTTTCCCGAACAACTGAGTTAGCGGTCCCCAGAAACTGAGGAACAGCAACGTCCATGCGCAGGGCGCGACTTCATCAGCGGTGCGGGCGTGTTGAAGTAGATCGCGCAGGAGGATGTCTTTCTCATCGCGCCGGCTGCCGTCGCCCTCATCGCGGAGCCACTCGAGAAGCGTGGTCGGATCCTCGTGCGCGCGCAGCGCCGCGGACTGGTCTTGCAAGCGCTCAAACTGCAGGAAGGCGCTGCGGCTCCTCGTCGACTGGAGAAGCCGGTCCCGGATTCCGAGCCATCGGAGCCGGGCCGCCGCCCGATCGTACCGGCTCACGGTTCAACCCGGCCGAGAGCGATGATGAAGAAAGGCAGTGGGGACGGTGTTGCGCTGACATCGTCCAGGCCGCGGTTGTCGGTATCGCCCGTGAGCCACTCGAGCAGGGTCGCTGCGCTGCTGAATGGGCGTAGCATAGGGGACCAATTGCGTAGACGCTCAAACTGCCGGGCTCCCTGTTGGCTAGCCACGAATTCGAGGGCCTGCTTCCATCGGAGCAGCCAACCGGCTCGGATCGCCGCCCTGATCGGCCGGTTCACGGCTCACCCCCCGTGTCGAGTTCGGGGACGGCGATCCCACGCTGGCGCATGGCTCGGAGAATGCGCTGCCGCGCGAGCGGCGAAACGCGCCCTCCGGCCACGAGCTTGGCAACCGTGCGCGGGTCGGCCTCAGCGGTGACCAAGGATGTTGCTCGAAACCGCCCAGCGGGCGCTGCTTGAACTCGAGGAAGTCTTGCCCGCGGCTCTCGCCGCAGCTCGCTTGGTCGAAGCCGCCCAGTACTGCACGACCGACATGAACGCTCTAGCTCAGAAGCGCGAGGGAATCGATCAGATCGCTCGCGAAGCGGAATCTGCGGCCCAACGCATCCGGCGCATGGCGACGACCACCGATGGTCTAACTCAAGTTCCCAGCCAGTTGATTGGGACTTCCGAAGTGAGCCGCCTCGCTCCGAGGCTGCGAGATCGGTTGGCTTTCTACCTGGGGCAGCACCCGGAAGCGGGCGCCGACGACGTCGCAGGCATGCTCGACGTGCTGGTGACGATGGAGAAGGCGCAGGCCGTGATTCCGCTACGTGCGCAAGGCGGCATATTAGGACGTAGGAAAGGGCGCGCGCGGTTGAAGGCCCCGACTCGCGCGTTCTCTGATCGCCGAGCTCTACCTCAATCCTCCCGCGCCAGCGTCGCAAGCGCGCCTCTCGATCGCGAGCGCGGTGGACTATCTTGGCCGACTCCATCCGCACGGCGAGAGCGTCAACGTCGAACCCGGCCTCAACGGCAAGAAGCATTGTCCAACGCACAGCCTCGGCCAATCTGCTGCTCTCGATCGAAGAGACAAACTTGGACTTGGCGTCATTGCCCCGTGCCGTGCGAAGCATCTTTGCCCCGCAAACCGCCATCCGCTCAGCACGTGCCTCGACGACATTATTCCCGTCGTTGCTGTCAAACACGCAGGCGTGTATCCCTTCGAGGGCTCGCAGCGCCGCTGTGACACGGGGGTCTTGCAGGTCACTAAGCCGCCGGATCTCGCCGATGGCCCGGTTGAGCATGAACTCTGCGAGTCGAACTCGGTGCAGCGGCTCGTGTCCCCATGTGCGGCGCAGGGTCTCTACCGCGTCGACCACGCCATTTAGGGCTCTGTTTAATGTGGGCGGAGCATCCTCTTCACCCAAGCGGGTCGCCATCGATCTACCTCCGAGCCGCGATTCTACCAGGGGGGGCTGACAGAAAGCGCCCTGTCCCAATCGCTTCCTGGCTTGGCGTTTCAGGGCATGGACCCCAGCGACCTTCGCTCTCTCGCCCTCATCCTCGCCCGCGGCCTCCGCCGCTTGGCCGAGTCAGGCCGGCTCTCTTCGACTTGCCTTGAGAGCGACAGAGAGCGTGTATGCCAAGGCTTCGGGCACCCCGCCCGAGGCCAAGGAGAGAAAACCCATGGCCGATAGCATCGTTGCCCAGATCGCCGCGCTGAAGCCCCTGACCGTCGGGCAGCTGCGCGAGGTGTACCAGGAGAAGTTCGGTGAG
>JANXPQ010000339.1 GCA_025357235.1 Betaproteobacteria bacterium | reverse complement strand
GATAGTATTTGCTGAGCCATGCCCGATAATCCCGAACGCCCGGGTCGCTGACCAACGCGGGATCGTTAATGTCCTTCATGAAAGTAACACTGACTAATCCAATGGATTTCTCCAAGCCTGCGGCTCGAAGTGTCATCTCGACGGACGAAGCCGGTGAGGTAATGACATGCAGCGGTCTCCACCCGATGTCGTAAACTTTTCGTATGGCCTGGGCAGCAGCTTTGGTGGTGGAGAAATCCACCAGCGTGTCCGCGCCTGAGGCTTGCAGGCTGATGATTTGTTGATCGACCGTTGGGTCGGTTACCTCATAGGTACCCTCCGCGACTACTAAGGCGCGGGCGTTGTCGCCGAGTGCTCGCTTGAACGCCGCTACCAAACTCTTCCCATAGTCGTCGTTCTGATAAAGGATCGCGATCTTCGCGTACGGCTTGGCCTGGAGTACATATTTGGCGTAAATGGCCCCCTCCAAATCGAAACTGTGGTGGAACGGCATGGTCCAGGGGTAGTGAGACGGATCCGCCAGCTTCGGATTGCCAGTGAGGATGAACAGTTGCGGGACTCGCTTCCCATTCAGGTACTTGTAGATGGCCGAATTCGTTGGCGTCCCGACCGTGCCGAACATCAGTAGGACGTTTTCGTCTTCGACGAGCTTTCGGGTCTGCTCCACGGTCTTCGATGGGTTGAACCCGTCGTCGAGGCTCATGAGGCGGACTTTGCGGCCGTTCACCCCACCCTCGTCATTCACCTTCGCGAGGTATGCCGCCATGGCCTTGCCGACCGTGCCATAAGCGGACACGGGCCCGCTGTAGGGTGCCGTTTGTCCGATCTTAATTTCCGAGTCGGTGACGCCCGGACCGTAATTCTTCTCCGCGATTGCGGGACAGGACTGCAGAACTAGGGCGAACAAAGCTACCGACACGAGTTGGCGAAAAGGATCGATACGCATGGTTGGGTCCTCCTTCACGTTCTGAATCGAACCCCGCTTTGAGCAACACGGGGCGCTACGGATGCCGTACTGTTCTTCAATGGTGGCCCTTAGAGTGAGAGAATTCCTTAATTTAGGGCTTAATTGTTCTTAATCGCGATTTAGATTTTGGCTGAATAACATGGAACCGACTGAGGTCAGCTTCGGGCGTTTTCGCCTCGATTTTCGACTCCGTAAGCTCACCAGCAACGGGGTACCGGTCGACCTCCAGAGCAAGGCCTTCGACATACTTTGTGTGCTGGCCTCAGCGCAGGGCGAGGTGGTTTTGAAGGATGAGATTATGGCGAAGGTGTGGCCTGGCCTCGTCGTCGAAGAAAGCAATATCCAGGTCCATATTTCTGCACTGCGCAAAGCGCTAGGCGAGGAGACAGACAAACCAATAAACCTCTTCACGGTGCCCGGACGTGGCTACCGGCTCGTCGGTGTGCAGCCGCGGCATGCGGAGGTTTCTGATGAGTCGGCCACGGCAAGCGCCCGAGTGCCTCCAAATCGTCCATCCATTGCCGTCCTGCCCTTCCAGAATATGAGCAGCGACCCGGAGCAGGATTATTTTGCAGAGGGCATGGTGGAGGACATCATCGCCGGACTTTCGCGCATCAAATGGCTGTTCGTCATCGCGCGTAGCTCGAGCTTTTATTACAAGGGAAAAGCGATCGATTTAAGGCAAATGGGGCAGTACCTCGGCGTTCGCTACGTGCTCCAAGGCAGTGTGCGCAAATCTGGAGACCGCCTCCGCATTACGGCCCAGCTCATCGAAGCACAAACGGGCACCCAGCTCTGGGCCGAGCGCTATGACCGATTGCTAGGCGATATCTTTGCAGTGCAAGACGAGATCGCAATGAGCGTGATTGGCACCATCGAGCCGGGCCTGAGAAGAATCGAGATCGAACGCGTTAAACGCAAACCACCGGCTAGCCTGGATGCTTACGATCTGGTACTGCAGGCGCTGCCGTTCATCTACAAATTGATGCCCGAGAGCTCAGCACCAGCGATTCCGCTTCTGCAGAAGGCGCTCGAACTTGAGCCGGACTATTCTGTTGCTCACGCTGCCTTGGCCTGGTGTTTCCACGTTCGATTTGGCCGCGGAGGTCTGAACGAGCAAGATCGCCGCACTGCGATTCACCACGCGCATGCGGCTGTCTCCGGCGCTAGCGACGACGCAACAACCCTTGCAATCGCGGCCTTCGTGATTTGGTTCGATCAACACGATATCACCGCGGCATTCGATCTTTTCGACCGCGCGTTGGCAATGAGTAATTCCAATGTTGTCGTCCTTAGTACAAGTGCTGTAGCGCTTGCGTGGAGCGGAAAGAGCGAACTTGCCATCGAACGTGCGCAGCGTGCGCTGAAGCTCAGTCCGTTCGATTCTCTGAACTGCCTTTCATATCACGCCTTGGCGGGCGCCAACTTCCATCTCAAACGGTACGATGAGGCGCATGCTTCTGCACAGCGCGCGGTCGAGTCAAATCCCGGCTTCAGTGTTCCGTACGCGTATCTCACGGCCGCGCTGGTTCGTTTGGGTCGCGACGAAGAGGCGAGGATCGCAGCTCAATCGGTGCTGAAGCTCAACCCGAGCTTCACCATTCGTCGTTTTGCCGTGACTGTGGGGGTGAACCCAGAAGTATTTTCAGCCTTTGCGGACGCGTGGCGCGAAGCAGGACTACCAGAATAAGGGCGTATTCCAAGAACTCCATCGAACTTCGCGGTACGATGTGAGCGTGAGTTCTCTGCTTTCTGCGCTAACAATCCTGCTGAGGATATTCGCTGGCTCGGTTAATCGCCGGGAGCTTGTCGTTATCGACTTTATGTATGTCGTCCGGTATCGCGGCGAACGACCGGTCAGAAGTTTTGTACCAAGTTCGTAATTCCACTTTTTAGGGTCACTGCGGGGTGCTCTACAGCAAGTGCCAAATGGCTACGGGCACAATCACGTCTCAATGGCTTTCGGGAAAATCTCGCCGACTCGCTGAATGTGTGTTGGCAGGGGCGGGCGTTGTTGCGCCGGCCCGTTGGGCCGGTGTTGAACCGTTCAGCGAGCGGTGAGCACGTTGCTGGTTGTAATAGAGAAGAAACATTTCCAGCTTCCGTGTGAGGTTGATCGCGTTCCAGAAAAGCGCTGCAGAAATGCCTTGCATTACGCGATACCGTGGCCTCGCGCAAGAGCAATGACGCGATCGTACGCCACAAAAAAGCTGATCGGTCCAAGAATGATCGGGCCGAATATCCAAGCGATAAAAGATTATTCTGATGCCTCTGCCGTTGCAGCCATCCAATAGACAGTCGCTATTAACGAGCAGAATTCGGCAAACAAACCAGTCCCACCCACGATGTTTGCGAGCTGTTCGAAGCCGAGCAACGATAAGACGGGAAAAGCGATAAGCGCGAATAGAAAGCAACGGACCAGGACTGGCACCAGCAGATCCAGCGCCACGTCGTGGAACACTCAATCTTGTTTTCCAGGCCTCTTCCCCGACTCGATTCCCTTGCCTGAGCAATAGCCAGCCCACGTAACCATCAGCTCCCTCCGCTTCTCGAACAAATCCGTCCGATTGTAGGCAGCCTCGGTCTTGTCCTTAATCGCGTGGGCTAGAGCTGCCTCGCATACCGCACTCGGAAAACTGGTTTGCTCCGATGCCCAGTCCCGGAACGTGGATCGGAATCCGTGCGCGGTGATGTTGAACTTCATGCGCCGAAGCAGCATCAGGAACTCCATGTTGGAGAGCGGCTTGTCGTCGGATCGACCGGGGAAGACGAAAATGCTCTTGTCATTGACCTTGCGTGCTTCCTTGAGAATTTCTATGCATCGAGGCGAGAGCGGTACGCGGTGCTCCCGCTTCATTTTCATGCGCTCGGCCGGGATCGTCCAGGTTTTCTTCTTGAGATCGAATTCACTGCACTTCGCGCCGATCACCTCGTTTGTTCTTACCGCGGTCAGGATCATGAATTCCAGGGCAAGACGCGACGATGCACCGGCGTCCACTGTCCGCAGCTTCTTGATGAACTTTGAGGCTTTCGCATAGGGCAACGCAGCGTGGTGCGCGTCCGCGGCCTTCTGCTTGGGCAGCACCTTGGATACGCCATCGACGGGGTTATCGCCACTCCGGTGGCCCGAAGCCTTTGCCCAATCGAATACGGTTCGGATTCGCTGAAGGACGCGACGTGCTGTTTCGGGTTTCGCGAGCCAAATTGGGTTAAGCGCCTTGAGAACGTCAGCCGACTCAATCTGATCGATCTGTTTCTGCCCGAAAACCGGAACCACATATTGCGTGAGGGTATTTATCCACTGATCGGCATGCTTGGGGTTTTTCCACGATTCCTTATGCGCGGCATGAACCTCTTTTGCAGCCGCCGCAAAGGTCGGGACGACGCGCTTTGCCGCCCGACGTTCGGCGAGGGGGTCGCCGCCGGCCCGCGCGATCTTTCTCAACCGGCTCGCTTCTTCTCTCGCCTCGGCTTGAGAGACCAGCTTCAGGCCGCCTAGGCCGATGTCGGTGCGTTTGCCGTGTACGACGACGCGAAGAAGCCAACGCTTTGCGCCCGAAGGATCAACGACGAGATACAATCCGTTTCCGTCTGCGTACCGTCCGGGGGCAGTCAAGCTGCGAACCTTGACTGGAGATAGCGCTTTATCCGGGTGTGAACCAGTTGGCTTCAAGGAATTCATCCCACATTGCAACCCACATAATATGTGGGATGTAGTGAAATGGCAAGAAACTGACTAAACGGAAAACATGACGTAAAGCACTGATTATTGGTTAATAACGAGACGTTATGAAACGCCGTGGATTAATAAAAAAGCGGACACCCTCTCCGCTACACAGTCTCAAGCCATCGTTCCCGGTCTCTGGCGCGGCCGAACATTGTCGGGCTTGCGCTGGATCAGTTTGAAGAAGGGCCTGACACGATGAGCGATTGAGTTCCCGCAAAAGGGTCAGGAGGAAATAAGCGGGCCTTTCGGACATCTCCCGCTTATCTTCCCGACGTAGCATGTGTGTTTTCAGGCCCTAGAGAGCCGGGCCACGCAGCAGGCCCTCAGATCGGTAGACGTTGTTGATTGACGTCAGAGCCGTAATAAACAATCCGAACGACGGGCCGGGAGTCCAGAGGTCATCTGAGGGAGAACCGAGGTATGTCTGGTATCGGAATTTCTGGCCCCCGAACAAACCGCGACCGGCATCAATCTTCAGGAACAGGAAGGTGCGATCCAGGGCTTTAGAGCCAAGGATCAAAAGACCGTTTCCAAAGTCGCCTTCTATTCCGCCATCGATTGTCGGAAGCAGGACAACGTCAAGACCGTTCTTCTTCGCTACCCGCAAATACGAGACGAGTATTTCGCCATCCGAGTTGCCGAAAGGTAGGCAGCGATTCGCGGCCACTGCTTCTTGCAATGTAAGGTAATTAGCCATGACTCACCCATCCTCAAGCTAATCGCACAACCAGATCAGCAGCTTTCAGATGCGTGTATCGCTTGAGCATCTGCAGCGTCTTGTGCCCCGTGATGGCCGCAACCTCCATCATGTTGAACTGCTTCTCGAAGAAACGGCTCGTGGCTTCATGGCGTATGTCGTGGAAGCGGAAGTCAACGACGCCCGATTTTTTGACGGCTCTTCGCCACGCGTTCTCAAAACTGTCCCGGCGGCTCCAACACCAGAAAACCCGACGATTGGTCAGATGCCGAGGAATCTCACGAAGAACATCCACAGCCCGCGTCGAGAGCGGCACCTGACGCGCTGCGCCGTTCTTGGTATCAGGCAGTGTAGCTACTCTTGCAGCAACATCGATGTGCCTCCATTCCAGCGCAAGGAGTTCCCCGAGGCGCATTCCCGTTTCAAGCGCGAGTGTCATCATAAAGCGGAGGAGAGGTGCTCTACTTTTACGACAGGCTGCCTGCAACCGTGCCTCCTCGTCAGCACTAAGTCGCCTGTCTCGTCCACGACCAGCGGACGGGAGACGGACCAGTCGAACCGGATTGACTTGGAGGGGTAACCCCCAGTCCAGAATCGCAGTGTCAACAACGTGCGCCAAGCTGTTAAGTTCCTTGATTACAGTCGCTCCAGCTTTACCCTCCCGCAGTCTGTCGTCTCGATAGGAGGCGACGTGTTTGCTCTGCAACGTGGCTACGGAATAGCGACCAAAATGCCTCTTTAGAAAGAGTAGACGCTGTGCCTCACTGGCGGCGGATTTTTTGTGTGGCGTTACTTCGCGCAAATAGCGGTCGATTAGTTCCCCAACCGTTGTCCGCTCTGATTCCGCGCGGTCCACGAAGAGACCCCGATCTATCTCTGACTCAATAAGCCGAGACCATCGCTCCGCCTCAAACTTTGCACCAAAGACCTTTGAAAGAGCGGGCTGGCCTTTGCGTCGAACGATGGCCTGCCAGTGTCCGTTTTTGTACTGCCGAATGGTCGCCATGGCACACTCCAGTGTGATGGAAGTGTGATGGACGGAACTTTTGAGCGGACTCGCGGTGAACGTAAGCCACTGAAACTCGTGGCGCCCCGAACACGAATCGAACGTGCGACCTACCCCTTAGGAGGGGGTTGCTCTATCCACTGAGCTACCGGGGCGTTGCGCGGATTTTAACTTAAATCCTGCGGCTTCCGATTCATCCGGGAAGGTGGGTTTCTCTGCGGCGAAATGGATTGGAAAGTGTAGCCATATGGCGACGTCTGGCGTATCGGGCCGAAGAATGGTGAACTTGTCGGCGCAACAAGGTGTCTTTAGCTGCGAGTTCGATCAGAAAACAAGCACGCAAAATCGCATCGCCCGGATCGGGGTTGCCGCACGGAATCACGACAAGACTGCTCAACCGGCGCTTTGAATTGCAACAACAAGCATCGTTACCATGCGCCGCCTCATCGACATCTGCATGAAATCGTTTCGCACAACCGCTGATTGCGCCCGCGCTGTGGTGCTGTCGTGCGCAATCGTCCTGCTCGTCCTTGCGCAGGACGGACAGGGCGCGTTCGCCTTCGGGTTCGACGATGTTGCGCACGGCGCGGAACAGCTGGCAGCTGCTTCTTACAAAAAGCCCGGCGATACACTGCCCAAAGAGCTGGCCACGCTCACCTACGACCAGTATCGCGACATCCGCTACCGGCCGGACAATGTGTGGGGGCGTGAAGCCAGGCTGCCCTTCGAAATCGGCTTCTTCCATCGCGGCCTGCATTACGACCAGCCGGTGAAGATCAGCGAAATCACGGAGCAGGGCGTAACCGAAATCAAATTTGATCCCGGCCTGTTCGACTACGGCGCGAACAAGGTCGAACCGGCCAAAATGGGCGGGCTCGGTTTCGCTGGATTCCGTGTGCATTTCGCCATCAACGGCAAGGTCAAGGACGAAGTCCTGTCCTTTCTCGGCGCGAGCTACTTCCGCGCGCTGGGCAAGGAGCAGGGCTATGGCCTGTCGGCGCGCGCGCTGGCGATCGATACTGGACTGCCCTCGGGCGAGGAATTTCCGCGCTTCGTCGAATTCTGGATCGAACGTCCGGCGGCGGCCGCGAAGGAACTGGTGATTTACGGGCTGATGGATTCGCGGCGCGTGGCCGGAGCGTATCGTTTCACGCTGAAGCCCAGCGCGGAAACCGTGATCGAGGTCAAGGCGCGGCTGTACTTGCGTGAGGCGGTCGGCAAGCTCGGCGTGGCGCCGCTGACCAGCATGTTTTTCTTCGGCGAGAACCAGAAATCTCCGGCGGACGACTACCGCCCGGAAGTGCACGATTCCGACGGACTCTCGCTACGCGCGGCCAATGGAGAATGGATCTGGCGGCCGCTGGCCAATCCGAAGCACCTGCTGGTGACTTCGTTTGCCACCGCAAATCCGCTCGGCTTCGGCCTCATGCAGCGCGACCGCGAATTCGAGCACTACGAGGACCTCGAAGCGCGCTACGAAAACCGCCCCAGCGCGTGGGTCGAGCCCAAGGGTTCGTGGGGACCGGGGCGGGTCGAACTGGTGCAGATCCCGTCGCCCGATGAATCCAACGACAACATCGTCGCCTACTGGGTGCCGGATACGCCGCCGCAACCGAAACAACCTTGGGACGTCGAATATCGCCTGCTATGGCAGAAATACGCCGATGCCCGCCCGCCGCTGGCCTGGGTCGATCAGACCCGCAGGGGCCACGGTTACGAAAAAAGCCCCGACAACAGTATCGGACTCATCGTCGATTTCGTAGGCCCGGTGTTCAAGAAACTTCCCGCCGACGCCAGGCTCGAAGGAATTGTATCGGGTGACGCCAATGTCGAGATCCTGAGACGACATACCTATCGCAACGACGTTACCGGCGGATGGCGCATGGCGCTGACGGTGCGTCGCGTCGACAACGGCAAACCCGCCGAGTTGCGCGCCTATCTGCGCAACGGCAACGAAACGGTATCGGAGACATGGAGCTACATACTGCCAACAGACTGATGCGCGATCCTGCCGAAGCTTCCTACGAGCACCGGCTGGAGACGGCCGTCGGCGCCGGCTATGCGCCGCTGGCAAGACGGACCCTTGCGCGCGACGCCCAGGGCAGATTGCGGCTCAGCACAGGGCCCGCGCTCAATCGCTCTTCGATGATTCCGCGGCGCTGGCCGCCGAAATTCCGGCAGATCCGATCCTGGTGGCGCCGTCGGCCCCGCGATCGGCGCGCCGATGCGCCGGATCCGCTCGGCTGCTGGCATCGCACCGGCACCATGCGCCGCGTCGTGCTGGGACTGCTGGTGCTCGCGCAGACTATTCTGGCCACGGATTTCATGACCGCCGTGCTGCCTTATCACGGTACGCAACCGCTGGAAATCGCGATCCTGGTGTTGTTCGCCGTCCTGTTCTGCTGGGTGTCGGCCGGTTTCTGGACGGCGGTGATGGGCTTCCTGGTGCAACTGGCCGGCGGCGACCGTTACGCGATATCGCGCACGGCGGCGGGGGATGCGCCCATCGATGTCCAGGCGCGCACCGCGATCATCATGCCGATCTGCAACGAAAACGTGTCGCGCGTGTTTGCGGGCTTGCGCGCGACCTATGAGTCGCTGGCGACCACCGGCGAGCTGCGCCACTTCGATTTTTTCGTCCTGAGCGACAGCAACGACGCGGACAATCGCGTCGCCGAACGCCACGCCTGGCTGGCGCTGTGCCGTGCCGCAGGCGGGTTTGGCCGCGTGTTCTACCGATGGCGCCAGCACAGGATCAAGCGCAAGAGCGGCAACGTTGCGGACTTCTGCCGCCGCTGGGGCGCCAACTATCGTTACATGGTGGTGCTGGATGCGGACAGCGTCATGAGCGGCGATTGCCTCGCCACGCTGGTGCGCTTGATGGAAGCCAATCCCAACGCGGGCATCATCCAGACCGCACCGCGCGCGGCAGGCCGCGATACGCTGTATGCCCGCATGCAGCAATTCGCGACACGCGTCTACGGGCCGCTGTTCACGGCGGGGCTGCATTTCTGGCAGCTCGGTGAATCCCACTACTGGGGTCACAACGCCATCATTCGCGTCGCCCCTTTCATCAAGCATTGCGCGCTGGGCAGGCTGCCGGGGCGGGGCACGCTGTCGGGCGAAATCCTGTCGCACGATTTCGTCGAAGCCGCACTCATGCGCCGCGCGGGCTGGGCAGTATGGCTCGCCTACGACCTCGGCGGCAGCTACGAGGAAATGCCGCCGAACCTGGTGGACGAACTCAAACGCGACCGGCGCTGGTGCAATGGCAACCTGATCAACTTCCGGCTGTTCCTGGCCGAAGGGCTGCATCCGGCGCATCGCGCCGTGTTCGTGACCGGGGTGATGGCCTATTGTTCGGCGCTGCTATGGTTTGTCTTCCTGCTGCTGTCCACGGCGTTGCTGGCCGTGCACACGCTGGTCGAGCCGCAGTATTTCGTCAGCCCGAAGCAACTGTTCCCGATCTGGCCGGAATGGCATGTCGAACGCGCGCTCGCATTGTGGACCGCGACGGCCGTAGTGCTGTTCCTGCCGAAGATTCTCAGCGTGGTGCTGATCTGGATCCAGGGCACCGGCGCCTTTGGCGGTCGCCTGCGCCTGACGATCAGCATGGTCCTGGAAGCGTTGAGCTCCATGCTGCTCGCGCCGGTGCGCATGCTGTTCCATACCGGATTCGTGGTGACGGCGCTGGCCGGCCTGCGCGTGCAATGGAAGTCGCCGCCGCGCGAAGACGCCGAAACCACGTGGAGCGAAGCCTTGCAACGCCATGGCCTGCACACCCTGCTCGGCGTGGTCTGGGCCGCGGGCGTCTACTGGCTCAATCCTTCCTTCCTGTGGTGGTTGCTGCCGGTGGTCGGCGCGCTGATGCTGTCGATCCCGATGTCCGTCTATTCGAGCCGCATCTCGCTCGGCCGGGGTCTGCGCCGCGCCGGGCTGTTCGTGATTCCGGAAGAAGTCAGCCCGCCTGAAGAACTGCGCCGCATGCAAACGCACCTGCTTCGCGCGGCACCGTCGCCGGGATTCGTGGAAGCCGTCGTCGATCCGCTCGCGCACGCGCTGGCGTGCGCATCCGCGAACAGGCGCCGGTCGCAGCCCGCGGCATTGCGTGAATCGAGGCAACGGTTGATCGACGAAGCCGTGGCGAGTGGACCAGACGCGCTGAGCAATGCGCAGAAAGCAGCGCTGCTCGGCGATCCGCTCGCGCTTTCGTGCCTTCATTTCCAAGTCTGGGCGTCGCCAGACGCGCGCGCGGACTGGTTCCGCGAACCGCCAACCGCGGCTCGCCCGCCGGCGGCCTTGCGTGCGCCGGAGGCGCTGGCGGTGGCAGCGGGATAAAGGCAGGACTCGGGA
>JANXPQ010000303.1 GCA_025357235.1 Betaproteobacteria bacterium | reverse complement strand
AACGCATATTTCGAATTCGATGCCCAGCCGGCGACGATGACGCCATAGACGCCCATCGAGGTGATCGCCATGACGTACAGCAATCCCGCGTCCGCTTTGGCAAGCACCAGGTTCGGTGTGAACGGCACGACTGCCCAAGCCGCCAGCGCGGGCATGATTGACAGCACAGGGGCGAGGATGAACAGGAATTTGTTCGATCCAGATGGGATGATGATTTCCTTGGCGAGCAGCTTGAGGACGTCCGCGAACGGCTGCAGCAGGCCCTTGTAGCCGACCCTGTTCGGCCCGATGCGCACCTGCATGTAACCGATTACCTTGCGTTCGAAGTACGTGAGGTACGCCACCGAGAGGATGATCGGCACCGTGATGCCGATGATTTTCGCCAGCGTCCACAGCGCGGTAACGCCGTCGACGCCGATAAGCCCCTCGACAAAGGCGAGGTTCATGCACTGATCCTTTGCTGGGTAGCGACACGCTCGAGTTCGATGTCGCCGTGCGCCGGCCCCAGTGGGCTGGTCTCCTCGCAACCAGCCGGCACGCGCGCGCAATTCGCCGGCAGGCTGTCGTCGCGCAGGAAGGGCAGGACGGCTTCGCCGCCTTGCTGAACAATGCGCACGCGATCGCCCCGTTGCAGGCCGAGTTTCTCAACCAGCGCACCAGGCAGGGAGACGGAAATATTGGCGTCACGCGTGAGCTGCAGCGCTTCGGCACGGCGCACGATGCCGTCGACGTGATAGATCGGCACTTCGCCGACTCTTTCGATGCCATTGCCACCGCCGCCCGCAATCGATGGCTTGAGCTCACCTTGGATAGCATTGTCCAGCCGCCCGTCGACATCGCCGATGGCGGCGAGGCACTCGGCGCGAACGCCTTCCACGCTGTCGTAGTCAAATTCCGCCAGTCTTAGCAAGGTGCCGAGCACGCGCAACACTTTCCATGCTGGGCGCGTCTCGCCCAGCGGTTTTACGACACCCAGGAAACTCTGCAAGCGGCCTTCGGAGTTGACGAAGCTGCCGCCGGTCTCCGAGAACGGCGATACCGGCAGCAAGACTTGCGCGTATTCCATTGCGTGCGAGAACGGCGACATCGCAACGACCAGTTCCGCGGTCTTCATCGCCGCGCGCGCCGCGCGCGGATCGACCGTGTCCAGATCCATTTCCGCATGCAACAACAAATAAGCTTTGCGCGGCTGCGCCAGCATTTGCATGGCATTCATGCCCGCGCCGGCCTCAGGCGCAGCACCGGCGAGGTAACCGCCGACGCTGTTGGCGGCCTCTCCGAGGAATCCGATCTTGGCGTCGACGATACGCGCGAGTTCCTGCGCCAGCCGATGTAATTCGCTGGCATGGGGATGATGCTGGGCGAGATTGCCAAGGAAAATCGCGCGTTTGTTTCCCGCTACCAGGCTTTCCGCAATCTTGCGCACATCGGAATCAACCTTTGCGCCGGAGACGGCTGCGGGCACTGCAACCCCTTTGGTCTCGGCGGCCGCCTTGACGACCTGCGCGAGGACGCCGGCCATCGCGCTGGGCGCAACGATGGCCTTGTTGGCCACGTGCATCAACAGGTCATCGTCGACCGGATTGATCAGATTGAACTGGGCGCGCTTCTTGACCGCCTGGCGAAAGCGCTGCGCGAGCAGTGGCTGTTCCTTGCGCAGAATCGAGCCCACCACCAGGATGCTGTCGAGCGCGGCTACGTCTGCGACTTTCATGCCCAGCCATGGCGCGCCGCGCAGCTGTCCGTCCGCGGAGAAATCCGCCTGGCGCAGGCGGAAATCGACATTGCCACCGCCCAACCCGCGCGCCAGTTTGCCCAGCAGATAAAGTTCCTCGAGCGTCGCTTGCGGCGTCGCCAGCATACCGATGGCTTGCGCACCTTCGGTGTCACGGATGCGCCCGAGTTCGCCGGCGATGAATTCGAGTGCCGTGCTCCAGTCGACTTGTTCCCACTTGCCATCGCGTTTGAGCATCGGCGACGTAAGCCGCTCCGCGCAGTTCAGTGCCTGGTAGGAAAATCGGTCGCGATCCGATAACCAGCATTCATTGATCTCTTCGTTTTCCAGCGGCAGGACGCGCATCACACGCTCGCCCTTGACCTGCACCACGAGGTTCGATCCGAGGCCGTCATGCGGGGCGATCGATTTGCGCCGCGCCAGTTCCCAGGTGCGCGCGCTATAGCGAAAGGGCTTGGAAGTCAGAGCGCCGACCGGACATACGTCGATCATGTTGCCGGACAACTCGGAATCCACGGTGCGCGCGACGAAGGGCATGATCTCCGAGTGCTCGCCCCGCCCGCCCATGCCGAGTTCCATGATGCCCGCGATTTCCTGGCCGAAGCGAACGCAGCGGGTGCAATGGATGCAGCGGGTCATTTCCGCGGCCGAAACCAGCGGCCCGAGTTCCTTGTTCTCCACCACGCGTTTCGGCTCGTCGTAACGCGAACTCGATCCACCGTAACCAACCGCAAGATCCTGCAACTGGCATTCGCCGCCCTGGTCGCAGATCGGGCAATCGAGCGGATGGTTGATCAGCAGGAATTCCATCACCCCCTTCTGCGCCTTGATGGCGGCATCGGAGTGCGTGTACACCTTCATGCCTTCGGCTACCGGCGTGGCGCAGGCCGGCAATGGCTTCGGCGCCTTCTCCACCTGCACCAGGCACATGCGGCAGTTGGCGGCGATCGACAACTTCTTGTGGTAACAGAAATGCGGGACATAGATGCCGAGTTTGTTCGTGGCATCCATGATCATGCTGTTGTCGGCCACTTCCACCGTACGGCCGTCTATTTCGAGCTTCGCCATGTGCGTGCGGTCAGTGTTGTCCGTGGACCAGGCATTTGCCGTGGTCGATGTGGTACTGGAACTCGTCGCGGAAATGCTTGATGAAACTTTTCACCGGCAGCGCGGCGGCATCGCCCAGCGCGCAGATCGTGCGGCCGGCGATGTTGTCGGCCACCGAGTTCAGCTTGTCGAGATCTTCCGCGCGGCCCTGCCCATGCTCGATGCGATGGACCATGCGGTACAGCCAGCCGGTGCCTTCGCGGCACGGCGTGCACTGGCCGCAGGATTCTTCGAAGTAGAAATACGACAACCGCTGCAGCGCGCGCACCATGCACGTGGTCTCGTCCATGACGATGACCGCGCCGGAGCCAAGCATAGAACCGGCCTTGGCAATCGAGTCGTAGTCCATGTCCGTTGCCATCATGACGTCTGCCGGCAGCACCGGCATCGATGAACCGCCCGGGATCACCGCTTTGAGCTTGCGGCCGTCGCGCACGCCGCCGGCCATTTCCAGCAGCTTCGCGAACGGTATCCCGAGCTTTACTTCGTAGTTGCCGGGGCGCTCAACGTGGCCGGATACCGAAAACACCTTGGTGCCGCCGTTGTTAGGGCGGCCCAGGTTGAGGAAAGCTTCGCCGCCATTGATGATGATCCAGGGCACCGCGGCGAACGTCTCGGTGTTGTTGATCGTGGTGGGCTTGCCGTACAAGCCGTAGCTCGCGGGGAACGGCGGCTTGAAGCGCGGCTGACCTTTCTTGCCTTCCAGCGATTCCAGCAGCGCGGTTTCCTCGCCGCAGATGTAGGCGCCCCAGCCGTGATGGGCATGCAATTCGAAGCTGAATTCGGAACCGAGGATGTTGTTGCCGAGCAGCCCCGCGTCGCGCGCTTCCTCGAGCGCTTCTTCGAAGCGCTCGTACACGTCCCAGATTTCGCCGTGTATATAGTTGTAGCCAATGGTAATGCCCATCGCATACGCCGCGATCGCCATGCCCTCGATGACGATGTGCGGGTTGTAACGCAGGATGTCGCGATCCTTGAACGTGCCCGGTTCGCCTTCATCCGAATTGCAGACGAGGTATTTCTGGCCGGGGAAGGCGCGTGGCATGAAACTCCATTTGAGCCCGGTGGGAAATCCGGCGCCGCCGCGGCCGCGCAGCGAAGACTTCTTCATCTCGGCGATGACCTGCTCGGGCGTGATTTTCTCGCGGAGAATCTTGCGCAATGCCTGGTAGCCGCCGCGCGCCTCGTAATCCTTGAGCCGCCAGTTGAGTCCGGTCAGTCCCTTGAGGATGACCGCGTCGGGCCCATAGACGTCCGGAGAAAACGGCGGCATCGGCGCGTTCATTTGCGCAACTCCTCTATCCACGCATCGAGCTTGTCGGGCGTCATGAAAGACACCATGCTCTTGTCGTTATGCAGGCAAACCGGCGCGTCGCCGCAGGCACCCAGGCATTCGCCTTCCTTCAGCGTGAACTGGCCGTCGGGCGTCGTTTCGTTGAATTCGACACCGAGCTTTTGCTTCAGGTGATTGGCCGCTATCACCGCGCCGGACAACGCGCACGGCAGATTGGTGCAGATCGTGATCTTGTGCTGCCCGACCGGATGCAGGTTGTACATGCCGTAGAAGCTGGCCGCCTCGTAGACCGCGATCGGTGGCATGCCCAGATAGTGTGCGACGAAATCCATGGTCTCGGTGGACAGCCAGCCTTTTTCGCTTTGCGCAACGGTAAGCGCGGCCATGACGGCCGATTGCCGCTGGTCGGCGGGATACTTGGCGATGGCCTTGTCGATGCGGGCCAGCGATTCCGGGGAAAGCACCATGGGCGCGTTCATCGGTCCACTTCCCCGAACACGATGTCCTGCGTGCCGATGATCGCCACCACGTCCGCAATCATGTGCCCGCGCGCCATTTCGTCCAGCGCAGCCAGGTGTGCGAAACCGGGTGCGCGTATCTTCACGCGATAGGGCTTGTTGGCCCCGTCGGACACCAGATAGATGCCGAACTCGCCCTTCGGCGCCTCGACGGCGGCGTAGGTCTCGCCCTCCGGTACGTGCATGCCTTCGGTGAAGAGCTTGAAATGGTGGATCAACTCTTCCATGTTCATCTTCATGTCCACGCGCGACGGCGGCGCAATCTTGTGGTCATCCGTGATGACCGGTCCCGGATTCTTGCGCAGCCAGTCGATGCACTGCTTCACGATGCGATTGGACTGGCGCAGCTCCTCGATGCGCACCAGGTAGCGGTCGTAACAATCGCCACCAGTGCCGATAGGAATATCGAATTCGACGCGGTCGTAGACCTCGTAGGGCTGCTTCTTGCGCAGGTCCCATTCGACGCCGGAACCGCGCAACATCGGGCCGGTAAAACCCAGCGCGAGTGCGCGCTCGGGGCAGACCACGCCTATGCCCACCGTGCGCTGCTTCCAGATACGGTTGTCGGTGAGCAGCGTTTCATACTCGTCGACGTAACGCGGGAAGCGATTGGTGAAATCCTCTATGAAATCGAGCAGCGAGCCGCGGCGGTTGTCGTTCAACTCGCGCACGGCCTTTTCATTGTGGATTTTCGATGCCAGATATTGCGGCATCGTCTCCGGCAGGTCGCGATAGACGCCCCCCGGACGATAGTAAGCGGCATGCAGCCGCGCGCCCGATACCGCTTCGTAGACGTCCATCAGATCTTCGCGCTCGCGGAAGCAGTACAGGAACACCGTCATGGCCCCGATGTCGAGGGCGTGCGCACCGAGCCACAACAGGTGGTTCAGGATGCGGGTGATCTCGTCGAACATCACGCGGATGTACTGCGCGCGCAATGGCACCTCGATCTTGAGCAGCTTTTCGATGGCCATCACGTAGGCGTGCTCGTTGCACATCATCGAGACGTAGTCGAGCCGGTCCATGTACGGCACCGACTGCAGGAAGGTTTTGGATTCCGCGAGCTTCTCGGTGCCACGATGCAACAAGCCGATGTGCGGATCGGCGCGCTGGATCACCTCGCCGTCGAGCTCCAGCACCAGCCGCAACACCCCGTGCGCCGCGGGATGCTGGGGTCCAAAGTTCATCGTGTAGTTACGGATTTCCGCCATAGCTATGCGAGTCGATAAACCACGAACGTTACTGAGTGGGAAAGCGGCGATACACGATGAACTTCAGCGCAGGCTAACTTGCCTTGGCAAGTTAAGTCCGCAGGACGGCCGGAGCTAAAATTCATGGTCAATGCACCCGTGGCCATTTCTATTCCACATCCCCGTAGTGCGCTTCCCGCACGACGCGCGGTACCGTCTCGCGCGGCTCGATGCTGACCGGTTGGTAGATCACGCGCTTCTGGTCCGGGTCGTAACGGACCTCGACAAACCCGGACAGCGGAAAGTCCTTGCGGAAGGGATGACCGATGAAGCCATAGTCGGTGAGGATGCGGCGCAAGTCCGGATGTCCGGGGAACATGATGCCGAAAAGATCGAATGCTTCGCGCTCGAACCAGTTGGCCGACGGCCAGATGCCCACCACTGAATCCATCACCGGAAATTCGTCATCGGCGGCGAATACCTTCAGGCGCAGCCGGTGATTCGACGACACGGACAGCAGGTGATAGACCACCGCATAGCGCAAACCGTCGTGCCGCCCATTGCCGTAGTCGCGATAATCCAGGCCGCACAAATCGATCAGTTGTTCGAACTTAAGCTGCGGATGATCACGCAGCGCATCGGCCACGGACAACAGATCGGCGGCGCGCACGACAAGCGTAAGTTCGCCGGAAACGGCAACCAGGTCGACGATCTTGTCGGCAAACGTGGTTTTGAGGTTTTCGGCGAGCGCCGCGATGCTGGCCATATTGGAGATTTCAGCGCGCGATGGTGTTGGTGCGGCGGATTTTGTTCTGCAACTGGATGACGCCATAGAGCAGCGCTTCTGCGGTCGGCGGACATCCGGGAACGTACACGTCGACCGGCACGATGCGGTCGCAGCCCCGCACGACCGAATAAGAGTAATGGTAGTAGCCGCCGCCGTTGGC
>JANXPQ010000472.1 GCA_025357235.1 Betaproteobacteria bacterium | reverse complement strand
CATCTTCGCTGACATGCGGCTTGCCGACCTTCACCTTCACGCCCCGGAAGCCACGGGCCTTGTTGGCCAGCGCATTGTCGACGACTTGTGCAATCGGAAAATGCAGCCAGCCGCCTTCTGTATCGTAAATCGGGACTTTCTTCTGCGCGCCGCCGGCCATCACATGCAGAGGCAAGCCGGCTTTCCTGCAACGCATGTCCCACAGCGCCGAATCGATCGCGCACAGGGCTAGGCTCGTAATGGCGCCGACTGCCGTCGCGTGCGTATGAAAGAACAAATCCTTCCAGATCTCCTCGACCATGGCCGGATCGCGCCCGAGCAATTGCGGACCGAGGTGATCGCGGATCAGCGCCACAACCGACGAACCACCCGTGCCGATGGTGTAGCTGTAGCCGGTGCCTTCCGCCCCATCGTCGCCATACAGGCGCACCATCGGCGTCTCCTGCGTATGGAAGGACTGGATCGCGTCGCCACGCTGCACGTGTGGCTTGAGGTCGGCTTGGAATACTTCGACCCGAATTATCTTGGACATGCTGCGTTGACTCCCTATGCAATTGTTCTTCTGCCGGCGGGATTCTAGCCGAGCGGAGTCAGCGTTGCGCTGCCTCCTGTCGCAGTTTGTAAACTTCCTTCCTGGCGGCATAAATGGTCTTCTGCACCACGGCATGCACCACGCCACGCGAGTCCAGGAGCTCAATCTCGTAATTCAGGTCGATGGAGGGCTCGGATTCGAGCCGTTTCTTCATCGAAGCCACCTGCGCGTCGCTCAGGCTGCATTCTGCATAGAGCGTCGAGCGCCCCGGTTTCTTGTAGCGAATCGCACCTGCCTTGTCCCAGATAATGTAACCGGGGCCGAGCGCAGTCTTGACGAGGATGGCGTACAGCGGGTCGGTGGCCGCATACATCGCGCCGCCGAACAGCGTTCCGTGGATGTTCTTGGTTCGATAGTTCAGCGGAAGTTCGATGTGCAGCTTGCGCATGTCTTCGGAAATATAGATGACACGCGCGCCGGTCGCCCGGAATGCCGGAAAGAAATTGAACGCCAGCCGGCGCAGCCATATCCTCAGCGATTCCCGTGGCCGTACCGTCCGCCACGGTCCGGCAGAACTCATGCGATCGACTCGAATACGCCCGCGGCCCCCATGCCAGTGCCGATGCACATCGTAACCATGCCGTACTTCTGCCCGCGCCGGCGCAACCCGTGCAGGAGGGTTGCGGTGCGGATCGCGCCTGTTGCGCCCAGAGGATGGCCGAGCGCGATTGCACCGCCGAGCGGATTCACCTTGCTGCGGTCCAGGCCAAGATCGCCGATGACCGCAAGGCTCTGGGCGGCAAAAGCCTCATTCAGTTCGATCCAGTCGAGGTCCTCGAGTTTCAGGCCTATCTGCTTCAGCACTTTCGGAATCGCAAACTTGGGACCGATGCCCATGATCTCCGGCGGCACCCCGGCCACCGCAAAGCCGAGAAAACGCCCGAGCGGCTGCAGGTTGAAGCGCTTCAGCGCCGCTTCGCTCATCAGGATGACGGCCCCCGCGCCGTCCGAAGTCTGCGAACTGTTGCCCGCCGTCACCGACCCGTTGACCGCAAAGGCCGGACGCAGCCTGGCGAGCACCTCGCTTGTCGTGCCCGCGCGCGGACCTTCGTCGATGGTGACCACCTTGCTGCGCGTGACGACCTGATGCTGCTCGAAGTCGGGCAGGCGTTCGTTGAGGGTATAAGGCGTGATTTCCTGCTTGAACTCGCCCTTCTCGATCGCCGCCAGCGCGCGCCGGTGCGATTCGGTGGCGAACTCATCCTGGGCTTCGCGGCCGATCTTCCATTGCTCGGCCACTTTTTCGGCGGTAATGCCCATGCCGTAAGCGATGCCGATGTTCTCGTCCTTCGTGAAGAACTGTTCGTTGGCGACGATCTTGTTGCCGCCCATCGGGATCATGCTCATGCTCTCGGTGCCCGCGCCGATCATCACGCCGGCCTCGCCCAGTCGGATCCGGTCCGCAGCGGTCGCGACCGCCTGCAGGCCGGACGAACAGAACCGGTTCAGCGTAACGCCCGAAACCGTATTCGTGAATCCGGCGAGCAGCAAGCCGATGCGCGCCACGTTCATGCCCTGCTCGGCTTCGGGCATGGCGCAACCCACAACGACATCGTCGATGACGGCCGGGTCAAGCCCCGGCGCTTGCGCAAGCGCGCTTTTCAACACATGCGCCAGCATGTCGTCGGGACGGGCATGCTTCAACATGCCCCGCGGAGCCTTGCCGACCGGTGTGCGCGTTGCGGCAACGATGTAGGCGTCCTGAATTTGTCTTGCCATATCTCTTACCTCGCTAGTTCAAATTCTCACCACGACACGAAGGACACAAAGGTTCACGAAGAAAAATTCGATTCTTTTCGGTAACAGTTCCAACGACCACAAATCGAGACCTTTACAACCTTTCTTGCCGTTGGCCTTTCTTCGTGTTACTTCGTGATCTTCGTGCCTTGTGGTGAGCATTCCGTTTTATCAGTTTCGCAACGGCTTTCCCGTCTTGAGCATTTGCTCAATCCGCGCCTGCGTCTTTTCGGTGGCGATGAGTTCCATGAAGGCTTGGCGCTCGAGGTCGAGATACCAGTCTTCCGTCAGCAACGTGCCGGGCTCGACGTCGCCGCCGCACATGACGAAGGCGACCTTGCTCCCGATCAGGTAATCATGCTCGGAGATATAGCGGCCGGCGAGCATGTTGGCCATCGCCATTTTGAACGTCGCAATTGCGCTGCGTCCCGCTGCCGGGATGTTGCGGGCTCTTGGCGGCGGACGGTAGCCGGCCTCGGCCATCGCTACGAGTTCCGCCTTGGCTGCATGGAGCAGTTCAAACCGGTTCATCACGACACGGTCGCTGGGTCGCAGAAAACCCAGTTCGCGCGAATGCTCCGCGCTTTTTCCCACTTGCGCGGTTGCCACGTTCTGGAAATAGTTCTTCAGGAATGGGAAGGCATCGCCACCTTTGGCATCGGCCGCGGCCCG
>JANXPQ010000235.1 GCA_025357235.1 Betaproteobacteria bacterium | reverse complement strand
CACAACTGCGGCCCTTTCACTCCCCTTGTTTTTCTCTGTGCCCTCTGTGTCCTCTGTGCCTCTGTGCTGGGTGTAATTAGTAGGAAGCAGGCGTTACATCATTATTATCTGGCGGACGGTGTGGCCGGAGGCGAGGCGGTCGAAGCCTTCGTTGATGCCTTCCAGCTTGATATGGTCGCTCATGAGCTTGTTCACCGGCAGCATGCCGCGGCGATAGAGGTCGATGTAGCGCGGGATGTCGCGCGACGCGACGCAGGAGCCGACATAGCTGCCCTTGATGGTGCGTTCCTCGGCGACCATGTTGACGTGCTGCAGCGGCCAGCGATGATCGGGGTGCGGCAGGCCTGCAGATACGGTGGTGCCGCCGCGGCGGGTAATGCGGTAGGCGAGTTCCATGGCTTGCACGGAGCCGGCCATTTCCAGCGCGAAGTGCACGCCGCCACCGGTCATGTCCTTGACCTTCTGGATTGCATCCGGATCTTTTGCATTGACGGTATCGGTGGCCCCCAGTTCTTTCGCCAGCTTCAACTTGTCGTCGTGCAGGTCGAGCGCAACGATCTGCTGCGCGCCGGCGACGATGGCGCCGAGCAGGGAATTCAGGCCGACGCCGCCGAGACCCAGGACTGCGACTTTCGATCCGGGGAAAACCTGGGCGGTATTGAACACCGCGCCCACGCCGGTCAGGACCGCGCAACCGAACAGCGCGGCTTCGTCGAACGGCAGCGTGCTGTCGATCTTTACCAGCGAACCGCGGTTGACGACGCAATATTCCGCGAACGCAGACACGCCGACGTGGTGGTAGACAGGCTCGCCTTTCTGGCTCAAGCGCATGCCGCCGTTCAGCAGTTTGCCCGCGCCGTTCGCCTGTTGCCCCGGTTCGCAGCGTCCCGGATGGCCTTCCACGCAAGGCGGGCATTGCCCGCAGCTCGGCGCGAAGACAAGTGCGACATGATCGCCGACCTTGAGGTCGTTGATGCCGCCGCCGATTTCCTCCACCACGCCCGACGCCTCGTGGCCGAGCACCATCGGCATCTGCCGCGGGCGGTCGCCGTTGATCGTGGAAAGATCCGAGTGGCACAGGCTCGCCGCCTTGATCTTCACCAGCACTTCGCGCTGTCCCGGCTTGTCGAGCTCGACTTCCTCGATGGTCAAGGGCTTGCTATCCGCATACAGTTGCGGAAGTCCCATCTGACGGATCACTGCTGCCTTGATTTTCATCATTACACCTCAAAGTAAACCGTGAACCACGGAGGACACGGAGAACATGGAGGAAATGCAAGAGAAGAGAAAATGAATGGATTGAGGTTGCATAGGCCGATGATCCTATTGCGGGGATGTTCGGCCGCACGGGTTCGCGAACTGACATCCCAACTCACACATTGATCTTCCTCGTTCTTGATTTTCCTCCGTGTTCTCCGTGTTCTCCGTGGTTCAAGATCTGGATCTAATTTCGCTTTAGTAGGTAGCGCGGCCACCGGAGAGGTCGAACACCGCGCCGGTGGTGAAGGAGCAATCTTCGGTGCAGGCCCATGCCACGGTGGCGGCGATTTCTTCGACCAGGCCGAAGCGGCCCATCGGTATCTTGGAAAGCATGTAATCGATATGGCTTTGCGGCACCTGATCGAAGATCGGTGTTCTGACCGCGGCCGGCGTCACGCAGTTGACCGTGATGCCGTTTTTGGCGGTTTCCTTGCCCAGCGACTTGGTGAGCCCGATCACTGCCGCTTTCGATGAACTGTAGGCAGCGGCGTTGGGATTGCCTTCCTTGCCCGCGATCGAGGCGATATTGACGATGCGACCGTAGTTGTTCTTGATCATGTGCGGGAGAACGGTGCGGCAGCAGTAGAAGACACCGTTGAGATTGATGTCGTGCACGCGCAGCCAATCTTCAGCGGGTAGTTCCCAGGCCGGTGCATTCATGCCGGCTATGCCCGCCGAGCACACCAGCGCGTCGACTTTGCCAAATGCCGCCAGCGTGGATTTGAAAGCCGCTTCGACCTGTTCGAGCTTGGTGACGTCGACTTTCGCCGTGTGGGTCTTTACCGCACCGAGGGACTTGGCCGCGTCCGCCATGGTTTTTTCGTTCATGTCCCAGATGGCGACATTGGCGCCCGACTGGGCCAGCCGCTTGCCGATGGCCAGGCCGATGCCGGAAGCCCCGCCGGTGACGATGGCGCTGCGGCCTTTCATGTCGAGTTGGTTCATTGCACTCCTCCTTATTATTCTGGTCGATAGGCCTGCCGGCTACGGGGCCGGACGCGGAAGTTCGCCATTTTAATTCAAAACTACTTTTTAACGCCCACTAAGCATATCCAACACATACACTCAACACATACACTCAACACAGAGGCACAGAGGCACAGAGGGCACAGAGGGCACGGAGGAAAGACAAAACAAAGAAGAGAAATGTATGCATTGGAATGATTAAAGATCGTCGACGCATCCCGTAGAAGTTGGCAAATCACTTTCGCCCGGAACCACCCGTTTCTAATCCCAGTTTTCCCTTCTTCGTTCTTGTTTTTCCTCTGTGTTCTCTGTGCCCTCTGTGTCTCTGTGTTGGGTTGAGGTACTAGACAGCCTGGCCGGCGGCGTGGCCGCTGGCCCAGGCCCACTGGAAGTTGTAGCCGCCGAGGTGGCCGGTGACGTCGACGACTTCGCCGATGAAATACAGCCCGGTCTGCTTGCGGGCTTCCATCGTCTTGGATGAAAGCTCGCGGGTATCGACGCCGCCCAAGGTGACTTCGGCTTTCTTGTAACCGACAGTGCCGCTCGGCCGGATGCGCCAGTCATGCAGGCGCCCGGCAATCTCGCGTAACTGCGGCTCGTTGAAACGCTTCACCGGCTGGTTCTCGAAGTTGAATTCGACCCAGCGCTGGGCGAAGCGTTGCGACAAAAATTCGCCGATCACGTTGGCGAGCAGTTTTTCGGAAGCCTGCGTGCTTTCGAGAATTTCCAGAGCGTCCCGGTCCGGCAGCAGGTTCACCGACAAGTCCAGGCCCGGCCGCCAGTACGAGGAAATCTGCAGGATGGCGGGCCCGGACAAGCCGCGGTGGGTGACGAGCAGGTTTTCACGGAAGCTCGCGTCATTGCAGCTGACTATCGCGTCCACCGAGATGCCGGAGAGGTCGGCGAACTGGGCCAGGGTTTCCGGTGCGAAGGTCAGTCCGACCAGCGCGGGCCGCAGCGGCGTGACTGCAAGCCCGAACTGCTCGGCGAGTCGGTAGCCGAACGGACTCGCGCCGATCTGCGGGATCGACAGCCCGCCGCTGGCGAGGACCAGCGACTGGCAATCGAACTTGCCACGATTGGTGGCGACGACGAAGCGTTCGCGCTTTTCGACCGAATTCACTTTCGCGGGCATGCACCACTGCACGTTCGCGTCATCGCATTCCGCCTTCAACATGTCGATGATCTGTTGCGCGGACCCGTCGCAGAACAACTGGCCGAGTTTCTTCTCGTGCCAGGCGATGCGGTGCTTCCCCAGCAGCGCAATGAAGTCCCCCGGTGTGTAGCGCGCCAGAGCGGAGCGGCAGAAATCGGGATTCGCCGAAAGAAAATGCTCCGGCCGCGTGTTGACGTTGGTGAAGTTGCAACGCCCGCCGCCGGAGATACGGATTTTCTCGCCGAGTTTTTCGGCGTGGTCGACCAGCACGACACGACGGCCGCGTTTGCCCGCTTCGATCGCGCACATCATGCCGGCCGCGCCGGCCCCGATGATGACGACGTCGGTGCCCATCGGGCCGGCCGCCCGGCTATCTGAACAGATACATAAGGATCAGCAGGACGATGATGACGCCGCCGATCCACGCCCAAACCGGGACGGCGGATTTCGCAAGCGCGCTGTCGGACTGCAAGACCGGATGCACGGCGCCGGCCGCCATTTCCGATTCAGGCACCGGCGCGACGGTCTTGTTGAAGCGGATGAAGAAATCGTCCGACATTTTCTTCGCTACACCGTCGATCAGCCGCGAGCCGATCTGCGCGAGCTTGCCGCCGACGCTGGCCGTCGCCTTATAAGTGAGCAGCGTGCCGCCACTTTCCGGTGCGAGGCTGACTTGCGCGCTGCCTTTGCCAAAACCGGCGGCGCCGCCGGACCCTTCGAAGGCGAGCGAATAGGAATTCGGCGGATTCATGTCCGCCAGCAACAGCTTGCCGTTGAATTTCGCTTTCACCGGTCCGATGGCCGCGGTCATCGCCACTTTGTATTCGTTTTCCGATACCCGGTCGATGCTTTCGCAGCCCGGGATGCAGGCTTTGAGGATTTCCGGATCGTTCAGCGCTTCCCACACGCGCTGTTGCGGAAGGGGGATGTGCTGCTCGCCGCTCATTTCCATGTTGCCGATTCTCCTTGATCTGTTCCGTGCACCGCATTGGGCCGGGCAGCGCGATTATGCGCCCGCTTTTGTGGCGTTCAATTGCGAACTTCGCTCATAACAGGAATTCGCAGTCGCCGATAACAACTACTCATTATCTTTTTCAAATTCCGGTTGCTAGTCTGCATTCACATAAGCAGGCAGCAATCGTCAACCGTCCGGAAGTATCCAGGAGTCTGAACTTAATCAGGGGAGTTTGATCATGAGCGAAGGCATTGAACCGAAAAAAGCGGTGTCAGCAGTCGAAGGCGAACCCGTCACACCCGAGTCCGGCGTCAACAGCACGCGCCGGACGATTCTGAAAAGCGCGGCGGCAGTCGCGGGTGTCGCAGGCGCGCAGGCGATCACCGGTTTCCCGTTGATCTGGTCGCAGGACATAAAGAACATAGAGTTGCGCCATGTCGGCGTGTCGTACTCCGTGGTCAAGGCCATCGGCGACCAGGCGTCCAAGGATCTCGGCTTCAAGGTGACGATGCAGAACCTGGATACGTCCGCCTCGATCAACCGCTTCGTCACGCAACCCAATACGGTCGATATCGCCGACGTCGAAGGCTGGCAGGCGAAACTCGCCACCAAGCGCGGCGTGCTGCAAGGTATCGAGCGCAAGAAGATCAAGGAGTTCGACAACATCCTGCCGATCTTCACCAAGGGCGAGATCAGCGGCAAGGTGGTGTCGCGCCAGGGCATCTCGCCTTATGAGGCCATGTATATTTCGAAGCCGGATGCGACCGAGCTGCATGAAGGCGTCACCGACTGGATGACCTTCCTGCCGCAGGTGTACAACGCCGATTCGATGGGTTACCGGCCCGACCTGATCAAGAAGCCGGTCACCGAATGGAAGGAATTGATCAACCCGGAATACAAGGGCAAGGCCGCCATCCTGGACGTGCCGGCGATCGGCATCATGGACGCCGCCCTGTGTTTCGAGAGCGCAGGCGAAATCAAGTACGGCAATAAGGGCAACATGACGAAGTCGGAAATCGACTTCACCATCAATCGCCTGATCGATCTCAAGAAGCAGGGGCATTTTCGCGCGACATGGACGACGTTCGACCAGTCGGTCCAACTGATGGCGGCGGGCGAAGTCATCATCCAGTCGATGTGGTCGCCGGCGGTTGCGTCCGTGCGCGTGAAGGGTATTCCGTGCGTCTACGCCCCGGTCAACATCAAGAACGGCAAGGAAGGCTACCGCGGCTGGTGCAACGGCATGGCGCTGATGAAGCACTTGTCCGGCAAGAAGCTCGATGCGGCTTATGAATACCTGAACTGGTACCTGTCCGGCTGGCAGGGCGGGTTCGTCGCGCGCTACGGCTACTACAGCCCGGTGCCTTCGACCGCGAAGAAATTCCTGTCGCCGAACGAAGTGGACTACTGGTACGAAGGCAAACCCGCCAAGGAAGCCATCATGGATCCGTACGGCGTGCCGATGGAGAAGGCCGGCGCCCTGCGCGACGGCGGCTCGTTCCTGGAGCGCGTGACCAACATCTCGTGCTGGAACACGCTGATGGACGAAGCGCAATACATGAACAAGCGCTGGAACGACTTCAAGGTGGCTTGATCTTCAGTTCAATCCTTGCCGGCCGGACTGCGAACAAGTCCGGCCGGCCAGTGCTACAACAGACCTACACATGATTGCAAGCGCCGACATTGCGCGCGCCAAGGGCCCGCACTGGAACATCACGTCGTGGCTGTACATCTCGCCGCTTGTGCTGGTGCTGATTCCGTTCTTCGTCCTGCCGATTCTCGTCGTGCTTGTGGCGAGTTTCATGGAGCACGACGGCTTCGGCGGCATGATCCCGCACTTCACGCTGGCCAACTATATCGGTGTGTTCTCCGAAGGGCTGACGTTCAAGCTTTATCTGAGCACGATCAAGTTCGCGGTGCTGACCTGGGTGTTTACCCTCATCATCGGTTTCTGGATCGCGTATTTCCTGGTGTTCCATGTGCGCAACCAGTTGCTCGCGATCGGCTTGTTCCTGCTATGCACGGTGCCGTTCTGGACCTCGAACATCATTCGCATGATTTCCTGGATTCCGTTGCTGGGCAAGAACGGTCTGGTGAATTCCGCACTCATGTCGACCGGCATCATCGACCATCCGCTCGAGTTTTTGCTGTTTTCCGATTTCGCCGTCGTGGTGGCCTACACCCACCAATTGACGATCTTCATGATCGTGCCGATCTTCAACGCCATGGCGCGTATCGACAAGCGCACGATCGAGGCCGCGGTCGATACGGGCGCGAGCCGTTTCGAAATCATGCGCTACATCATCGTGCCGCTTTCCCGCAACGGCATCGCGCTGGGCTCGATTTTCGTTCTATCGATCGTCATGGGCGATTTCTTCGTGGTGAAGGTCATGAGCGGCGGCGGTTCCGCATCGGTTGTCTCCGCGCTGTTCGAAGACATCGCGGTCCTGCAATATCCACCGGCTGCGGCTGCTGCGGTCGTGCTGCTGGTGGTCGTCGTCATCATGATCGCGCTGATCCTGCGAACGGTTGACGTTCGCAAGGAGCTCACGCGATGAGCGACAATCAGGTATCCATCGCCCGCCATCCGAAGGCCGCGAAAAAACGTGCGGCAACCGGTGCGGAACCCAGGCGACCCTGGACTTTCTGGGTGCTCGCGGGTCTTTTCACCGCGTACGTATTGGCCCTGTACGGTCCGATGCTGTGCATTTACGTGCTGTCGTTGCAGGACGTGCGCGGCGGGCTGGTGTTTCCGATGAAAGGTTTTTCCCTGCACTGGTTCGTCGATCTGTTCACGCAAGTGCGTACCGGCGACGTAAAGGGCGGCTTTGATCGTTCGATCACATTGGCTGTGCTCGTGACGGTGCTTACCGTGGTCGGTTCCTTCCTCGCGGGCCTCGCTTTTCGCAACCGGTTCAAGGGCGACAGCATCGTTTTCTACGTGATGATCGGCAGCCTGGTCGTGCCAGGGCTGGTACTCGGCATCGGCATCGGGCTGCTGTTCCAGTATTTCGGCTTGCCGTCGACCTGGTTTACCTCAGCGCTCGGCGCGCATCTGAGCTGGACGCTGCCTTTCGGCGTGCTGGTCATGTTCGCCGTGATGTCGCGCTTCGACCGCTCCTGGGAAGAGGCGGCGCGCGACCTCGGCGCCACGCCGTGGCAGATCATCCGCATGGTGGTGATACCGATCCTGGCGCCGGGCATCGTCGCCGTCGCACTGTTCGGTTTCACGCTTTCCTATGATGAGTTTTCACGCACGCTGCAGACCTCCGGCCCGCTTAACACGCTGCCGCTGGAAATCTGGAGCATGACCCTGAACGTGACCTCGCCGTCGCTGTACGCGCTCGGCACGGTTACCACGCTGGCTTCGTTCCTGATCATCGGTGTGTGCCTCGGCGCCATCGCGATGATGCAGAAGCG
>JANXPQ010000196.1 GCA_025357235.1 Betaproteobacteria bacterium | reverse complement strand
GCACCTTGTTCAATATCCTCGGGCCGCTCACCAATCCGGCCGGCGCCGGCCATCAACTGATCGGCGTATTTCATCCGGACCTGGTCGGGATCCTCGCGCGCGTACTGCAGCGCCTCGGCAGCCGGCACGTCATGGTGGTGCATGGCATGGAGGGCCTCGACGAGATTTCCCTTTCCGGCGATACGCTGGTCGGCGAACTCAAAGACGACGAGGTTCGCGAATACCTGATCAATCCGATGCAATTCGGGATGTCGACCAGCAGCCTGTCTGAAATCCAGGTCGGCGACAGCGGCGAATCGAAGATCATGATGCTGGCGGCGCTTTCCAACAAGCCGGGCCCGGCCCGCGACATCCTGGCGCTGAATGCAGGTGCAGCGATCTATGTGGCAGGTCTTGCGGACAACCATCAGGCGGGCGTGCGCAAAGCGCTCGAAGTGCTCGCCAACGGCGCGGCGAAGTCCAGGCTCGATCAGTTCATTGCTTTTACCCAGAAGCTGAAATCGGCCTGACGCTCATGTCGGACATCCTGGAGAAAATCCTCAAGGTCAAACGCCAGGAAATCGCCGCGGGAAAGCAAAAGCACCCATTGGCTCAGCTACGCGACGACGCCGAAAAGGCCGGTAAGCCACGCGACTTCATCGGGGCGCTGCGTTCTAAAATTTCGGCCGGTATGCCGGCGGTAATTGCCGAGGTCAAGAAAGCGAGCCCTAGCAAGGGGGTGCTGCGCGCCGATTTCGACCCTGCGGCAATCGCCCGGTCCTACGCCAGGCATGGCGCGGCCTGCCTGTCAGTGCTTACGGACAAAGAGTTCTTTCAGGGCAGCCGCGAATATCTGGTCCAGGCACGCGCAACCAGCGGGCTGCCTGTCCTGCGAAAAGATTTCATCGTCGATCCCTATCAAATCCATGAGGCCAGGGCGATGGGCGCGGATTGCGTCCTGCTCATCGCTGCGGCGCTGGCCGACGATGCCATGATTGGGCTCGAGCGGGTTGCCATGGAACTGGGAATGGCCGTGCTGGTGGAAGTGCACGACCCCAGTGAGTTCGAGCGTGCGCTGAACCTGCAGACTTCCTTGCTCGGCATCAACAATCGCAACCTGCACACCTTCGAGACGCAGCTGGAAACCACGCTGAACCTGCTCGAGCGCATCCCTCAAGGGAAGCTGGTTGTTACCGAAAGCGGAATTCTTGCGTCAGGCGATGTCGAGCGCATGCGCTCTGCGGGAGTGGAGGCGTTTCTGGTTGGCGAAGCTTTCATGCGAGCTGCCGATCCGGGCGAAGCCCTTGCAAAATTGTTCGGGTTGCCAGTTCCAGTTGTTTGAAGCCTGATTCGCCTCTTGCCAAGAAATCTCTTTAGTTATCCGCCATAACACCCTGTTCTGTTTAAATAATGAGCTTTATTGCCGTATAAGGCATTTTTGTGCACTGCGCTGTTGTAAATGCGCAACACAACTGACGAAAAGCCGCTTGTCTCCCAGAGAAATCGCTTGCCTCCCGGTGTTGCGTTTTGGCAGAATCGCGGCAACTTCTTTCTTTCCCGGGAGAGGTTATATCCACGGCGCACAAAACGTGTCGCCGAAAGGGAGGGCGAGTTAACGCGCCTGACCGGCTCAAGCCAATTAAAAAAGGAGATCGCATGAAGAAGAGTCTAATTGCAGTGGCGGTTGCGGGGCTGTTCACCGCACCGGTCGCAATGGCGGAAGTCACGCTGAGCGGCGCCATCAATTTGGGCATCCAAGTTGGAAAGACAAACGGCGGGCCCGGTGGCCAGAGCCTGACTACGAACCAACTGGGCTCGAACTATTCGCACATGGATCTTGAATCCGTCGATGACATCGGTGGCGGAAACAAGGTTATTTTCCATTATCAATTTGATATTTCCGGTACTTCTACTGCGAACCCTGCATCGGCGGGCGGCGCGGTCGGAAACCGCAACAGCTTTCTAGGCGTTGCAGGCGGCTGGGGTGCGTTCAAGATGGGCACCAATGAAAACGTGTATGAACGCATGATGTACACGGCCGATCCGATGGACGGCGCGGCCGGCGTAGGCGGGAACCTGAACATCCTGGCTACCCCCGGTGCACACGCGATATTCCAAGTCGGTCAGGGCGCCAATAACAGTTGCGCCGCTGGTTGCGTCGATTTCTATCGCCGTAGCGACCAGACCATCTGGTATGAGAGCCCGAACTTCAGCGGCTTCTCGTTCGAAATCGACCACACCCTGAGCGCGTTCAAGACGGCTGCACCTAAATCGGTCGACCCGTCCATTACTTCCATCGGCGGCAAGTTCCAGCCCGATGGCGCTCCGTTTTACGTTGATTTGTCTTACGAGCAGCATAAAGATATGTTCGGCCTGATCGCGATCTCTGCTGCTAATCCCCTTGGCGGTGCCATCACCGGCACGAGTTCAAAAGACACTGGTATCCAGATCGGTGGCGGCTACACAATCGGGGACCTTGGCTTGCATCTGCGTTACGAGCAACTGAAATACAAGCTCGACGGATCGTCGAACGCAGTTGACGAGTACAAGCGCAATGCTTTCTGGTTCGGCGCCAAGTACAACTTGCCGTCAGGCTACGTCGGTGGCGAAGTTGGTGTTGCGCAAAACGGCAAGACTAACATTGCTACCGCGGACAAGACTGGTGCGAAGATGATCGCCGTCGGCTACTTCCACAACCTGTCCAAGCAGTCGCAACTGCAATTCATTTACGGACATACCAGCAATGACGACAATGCGACTTATGCGCAGGCTGGCGCCCCGGGCTCTGCTCCTGGCTCGACCAACCAAGCGTTCACGGTCGCTATCAAGCACACGTTCTAAGCTGGTCTGACCAGAGAAATGAATGTGATTCGACGGGCGCCTTCGGGCGCCCGTTTTTTTCTTCTGAAATCGACAAAAGCGTTCACCGCAAGGAGGCGGAGGAAGGGCAAGAGCAAAAAACATTCGAATGTCAAAATCCGATTTTGGTGGTCGCATTGGCACCGATTTTTAATCTGCACCCAAAGCTCGTGCATCCTGATGTTAGTTGGTGCGCTGTAGGGTTTCTGTTTCGATCGACCAATTACTCCTTCAATGGCGTAGTTGGTGGGGTTTGACATTTGCGGCTCACAGAGGCCGCAGGCCTGCGTGGGTCCGCACGATGGAAGGATTAAGGTTAATGCGGCATTTCGCGCGCTCTTTAATGGTTAGCGTAGTGTGCCCCAGCAATAGCGAACGGGAGTACCAGTTCCGGAATGAGGTAGCCCAGCCAGACGGCTGTTGGTTTGGGTAGCCCGACGCGAATAATGGACACCAATCTGCCGACACCGGCAAGTAAAACACCTAGGGCAAGCAAATACACCAGTGTTCCTTGCTGCCTAATAGTGATCGCAGCCCAAAGGCTGATGAGGCCAGTAGAAAAGTACACACCAGCCATGAACCGATGGACATTGTCCAAGCGTGGCGAGGTCTCGGGCTGGCCCAAGAACATCTGCACTGTGCCACCGAACATTGCGATTGCCGCAACAAGGAACAAGCAAATGCGAACCACCAGTTGGTTCATAAGCAACGGTTCGTCTCCAGGCATGTTCGTATCTCCTCAAAGCGAATTAACGTCGTGGTCAGCGATGCCGATAGGTGTGCGCTGCACTTAAACATAGCGACATAAATAATGCCGCATTAATGATTTATACTGACGGTGGTTCCCTAACCTGGAGACGCCGTCATGCGAAAGCTGGAAATTGCCGATCCTGAAGTGATGCGAATCGCCATCCAACAAGAAATTGTCCGT
>JANXPQ010000167.1 GCA_025357235.1 Betaproteobacteria bacterium | reverse complement strand
TGCGCCGCGCCGATGCTTTCTTCTTCACCATCAAAAACTCCTTTTTGCCGGACCGTGTCCGGTCCGGCTTTATACCCGGAGTTTCCACTTATAGCCCTGTTCAGATTTGCGGGACCACTTCTTTGTGCTGGCCCGTTCGGTGCGCTGGCAGGCGAGTGCAGCGATGGCTAAGGGTGCGTTCATGCTGATATTCGGCTTAGGCGTGCTCGGAGAAGCCGCGCACAAGGCCCTCCATCCCGTCATGCCCAGCGTCGAAACAATGGGAGTTGTGGGAGGGATCGCACTGGCCGCCAATCTCGTATGCTTTTTCCTGTTGTACCGTCACCGAAGCGACAATCTCAACATGAGTTCGACTTGGCTCTGTTCGCGCAACGACCTGATCGCCAATGTAGGCGTATTGGTCGCTGCGGCAGCCAGCTACCTATTGGCCTCACGTTGGCCGGACATCATTGTCGGCGTCATTATCGCTAGCTTGTTTCTGAGTTCAGCCATTCGTATCGTGCGACAGGCATCCCAGGCTCTGAGATTCTCACCGGCTAGTGCAATCGGGTAGACAGCGGCAAGGCAATCGGTTGACGCGAGCCTTGAGCCTTTTAAGGTTCTACTTGAGATAACTGCGCAGTACACCAACCACCTGCTCCAAGCCCTCTCTGCGCTCTTTGGCTGATACGGCTTCCTGCCCTAGATGCTCGCGGATATGCCCCTCCAAGACTTCGGCCATCAAGCCATTTACCGCCCCCCGAATCGCCGCGATCTGCTGAAGAACTGCCGCGCAATCGGTTTCCAGTTCCAGGGCTTGCTCCAAGGCTTCCGTCTGACCCTTGATGCGGCGAACGCGGGCCAGCAGTTTTTTTTGGTCCCGGACGGTATGCGGCATAGAAGTCCTCCTTTGCATTAAAGTATACTGGAGTATAGTATATGCTAGTTAATGTAAGGGTACTCTCCATGTCGAATATCGTCACCGCCGATCCCGGCAAGCACTCCCACCGCTTCGATGAAGGCAACCCATTAGCTGAGAAAAACACCGCTCGGGTCGTGGTGCTCACTGCACTGATGATGGTCGTCGAAATTGCCGGTGGCTATATGTTCAACTCGATGGCGCTGCTCGCTGACGGGTGGCACATGAGCTCGCACGCGCTGGCGCTTGGTCTGTCGGTGCTCGCCTACACCTTCGCCCGACGGTTTGCGCACGATTCCAGGTTCACCTTCGGCACCTGGAAAATCGAGGTGTTGGGCGGCTACACGAGCGCGATATTTCTGGTGTTGGTCGCCGGCCTGATGTTGTTCCAGTCCGTTGAGCGGTTGATTTCACCTTCGCCCATTCACTACGACCAGGCCATCGTTATTGCGATAGTGGGGCTGCTCGTCAACTTCGTCTGCGCTTGGCTACTAAAAGGCGGCCATGGGCACGATCATGGTCATGACGATCATGCCCACGATCAACATCACCATGATCTGAATCTACGGTCGGCGTATTTGCACGTCGTCGCCGATGCGGCCACCTCGGTGCTTGCAATCTCTGCCCTGATCGGCGGCAAATTCTGGAGCGCGAGCTGGCTTGACCCGGTAATGGGGATCGTTGGGGCGGGATTGGTCGCTGTGTGGGCTTATGGGCTGATGCGCGACTCCGGGCGCGTACTGCTCGATGCCGAAATGAACGCACCTGTCGTGACAGAAATCCGGGAAGCGATCGACGCGAGCCCAATCAAGGCCGAAATCAGCGATCTGCATGTTTGGCGGGTTGGCAAGGGCAAATATGCCTGCATTCTTAGCCTGCTTGCGGCTGACGAAGCATCTCCAGAATATTTTCGGCGCCAGTTGCGCATTCATGAAGAGCTGGTGCATGTCACTGTCGAAGTAAACCGGCTTGTGAGGAATTAGTCAGGTGAACTTCTCAGAAGTCTGATCCGTGAATCGACTTCGTCAGGATTACTAGAGCGCGAGCTACAAGCGGTCGAACGTTTCACGGCACGTTGGGTCGTCATAGTTTGGTGCGTTGCCGGGGTGTTAGCCTTGCTCTGGTCTTTGCTCTATGTTTCACATGAGGCTAACTTAGTGCTAGTTTTATGGATTGCCAGCGTGGTAATGGATGTTGCCGGCTGCTACTGGCTTCTTACGCAAACGGCCACGCAATGGTTCCGCACCCAATGAGGGTATTTTGAATATGCGCTCTAACCTGCAATTCGAGAGGGACGCCTGGCGGCGCTCCTCTATTGAACGTTGGGCGTCATAAGCATGTCCACTATGGCGAGCTCAGATACGACACCTCGTGACATGTACACGCGCTATCAGCTTTGCCCTGATCTTAAGGCCAGGGAGAAGTGCTTCCGTGTTTACCGGTATAACGAAGGCCGGTTTGACGAAACGTTCCACGAGCATGTCCCTTCGCATCGAATTTCTTTGGACTCCGAGATCGAGGTCCTCCGTGCTCTAGTGGGTCACTACGCAGGTTGGTCGGGGACATACCTCCTGCATTCGCACTTGAACAATCGGCGTGGCGGGCCATCGCGATATCCAGGTTTTATGAGCCACATCGAATACCCTGAAGAAGGGGTTCTTCGGCGCTACTTCAGGTCCGGCAGCGCGACAGCATGGTCAGACACTGTCATTGTGCCGAGCAGCTTTCGCCAACAGATTCCTACTCGACGTCGGCGTCGCTGAGTAAGAGGATGACGCCCAACCCATCATTCCACC
>JANXPQ010000160.1 GCA_025357235.1 Betaproteobacteria bacterium | reverse complement strand
GATTACCACGACAGCGAAGACCGACGAAGAGGCGCGTGCGCTTCTCGCCGCCTTCAAGTTCCCTTTCAAGAACTGAGGTCGTCATGGCAAAGACTGCTCTGATCAATCGAGACCAAAAGCGCCGCGTAACCGTGAAGAAATTCGCGGCCAAACGTGCCGAACTGTTCGCGATCATCAATAACAGCAAGGCGTCCGATGAAGACCGCACGGAAGCGCGCGACAAACTGGGCAAGCTGCCGCGCAACGCCAGCCCGGTTCGGTTGCGCAATCGCTGCGCACTGACCGGTCGCCCTCGCGGGGTGTACCGCAAGTTCGGCCTCGGCCGCAACAAGCTGCGCGAAATCGCCATGCGTGGCGAGATTCCCGGCGTGACCAAAGCAAGCTGGTAGCAGGAGACTCTGAATGAGCATGAGTGACCCCATTGCCGACATGCTGACGCGCATCCGCAACGCACAAACTGCGGAGAAGACGTCGGTTGTCATGCCCACGAGCAAACTCAAGGTATCGATCGCCAAGGTCCTCAAGGACGAAGGCTACATCGAGGACTTTGCGGTTCGCGATGACAGCGGCAAACAGATTCTGGAGATCGGATTGAAATACTACGCCGGTCGCCCCGTAATCGAGCGCATCGAGCGGGTAAGCCGCCCGGGGCTGCGTATTTACAAGCCGGCCAACGATATCCCGGAAGTCATGAACGGATTGGGCGTGGCGATCGTGTCCACCTCCAGGGGTGTCATGACCGACCGCAAGGCGCGCCAGACCGGCGTCGGCGGCGAAGTGTTGTGCATCGTTGCGTAAAGCGGCTTAGGAGCAAAACAAGATGTCTCGCATTGGCAATCTTCCGATCACAGTTCCCAAGGGCGTGGATGTGACGGTTGCGTCCGGCCAGATCTCGGTCAAGGGGCCGCTGGGCACGCTGTCGCAACGTCTGTCCACGATCGTGGACGTTTCGCGGGATGGAGACAATATCGTCTTCAAGGCGCTGGACGAGTCGATCGCGTCGAACGCGATGTCCGGCACGCTGAGAGCATTGGTGGCGAATATGGTGCAGGGCGTGACCAAGGGATACGAGAGAAAGCTGCAGTTGGTCGGTGTGGGCTATCGAGCCCAGGCGCAAGGCGACAAGCTGAACCTGACGCTGGGCTTTTCGCATCCGGTGGTGCATCAGATGCCCAAGGGCATCAAGGTGGAAACGCCTGTGCAGACCGAAATATTGATCAAGGGCATCGACAAGCAGGTCGTCGGCCAGGTCGCGGCGGAAGTACGCGGTTATCGTCCGCCGGAGCCTTATAAAGGCAAAGGCGTGCGTTATTCCGACGAGCGTGTAGTCCTGAAGGAAACCAAGAAGAAGTAACGGAGCCGATGACCATGATTGACAAGAAACAATCGCGCATGCGCCGTGCCCGCCAGACCCGCGCCAAGATTGCGGAACTGAAGGCGGTGAGGCTTGCGGTGTATCGCTCCAATGACCATATATATGCCCAGGTGATCGATCCCACTTCTAAAGTGCTCGCATCGGCCTCTACCCTCGAACCCGACGTGCGCAAGGAAGTCGGCAACGGCAGCAACGTCAAGGCAGCGGCCGTGGTCGGCAAGCGCATTGCCGAAAAGGCCAAGGCGCAGGGTGTGGAGCAGGTCGCATTCGATCGCGCCGGATTCAAGTATCACGGCCGGGTGAAGGCGCTTGCGGAAGCAGCGCGCGAAGCCGGACTGAAGTTCTGAGGACATAAACCATGGCCAGAATGCAACAGCAAAAGCAAAACGACGAGCGCAGCGACGGCATGCGCGAAAAGATGGTGTCGGTCAACCGTGTCACCAAGGTGGTGAAGGGCGGCCGCATCCTCGGCTTCGCTGCGTTGACGGTAGTGGGCGATGGCGACGGCGGTATCGGTATGGGCAAAGGCAAGGCCAGGGAAGTACCGGTGGCGGTGCAGAAGGCAATGGACGAAGCACGCCGCAAGATGGTCAAGATCAGCCTCAAGAACGGAACGCTGCAACACGCGGTCGTCGGCGAACACGGAGCGGCAAAGGTTTTCATGCAGCCGGCATCGGAAGGTACCGGGATCATCGCCGGCGGACCCATGCGGGCGATTTTCGAAGTCATGGGCGTAACCAACGTACTCGCCAAATGTCTCGGCTCGACGAATCCGTACAACGTGGTGCGGGCCACGATCAATGGCCTGCAGGGCATGAGCACGCCAGCCGAAATCGCGGCAAAGCGCGGCAAGACTGTCGAAGAGATCATGGGCTAACCGGTTGACTCAAGAAATCATGGCCAAGAAAAAAGAAGCAGCGAAGAAATCGGGCAAGACGGTGAGGGTCACGCTCGTGCGTGGCGTTATCGGCACCCGTGAAAGCCATCGCGCGACGGTGCGTGGGCTCGGCCTGCGGCGCATCAACCACACGGTTGAGCTGGAAGATACCCCGGCGGTGCGCGGCATGATCAACAAGGTGAATTACCTGGTGAAGTGCGAGGCATAAATGCGTTTAAACCAGATCAAACCTGCGGCTGGCGCCAAGCATGCGAAAAAGCGTGTTGGTCGCGGTATCGGCAGTGGATTGGGCAAGACGGCGGGTCGTGGCCACAAGGGTCAGAAGGCGCGTTCGGGCGGCTTCCACAAAGTGGGCTTCGAAGGCGGTCAAATGCCATTGCACCGGCGTCTGCCGAAGCGCGGCTTCGTTTCCCTGACCAAGGGCGATACGGCAGAGGTGAGATTGTCTTCTCTCGACAAACTACCCGTGGACGACATCGATATCCTGGTGTTGAAACAGGCTGGCGTGGTGCCGAATGCGGCGCTATCGGCCAAGGTGATACTGAATGGGGAAATCAAGCGCAAGATTAAATTGCGCGGGTTGCTGGTAACGAAGGGTGCTCGTGCGGCCATTGAAAAGGCCGGCGGAAGCGTCGAAGGCTAAAGCTTGGCGGAGAAATCTCTGATCGGAATGGGCAAATTCGGCGACCTCAAGCGCCGGTTGCTGTTCCTGCTGGGCGCGCTGATCGTGTATCGCATAGGCGCGCACGTTCCGGTGCCGGGGATCGATCCGGTGCAGCTCGCGGAGCTGTTCAAGTCGCAGAAGGGCGGCATCCTGGACATGTTCAACATGTTCTCGGGCGGAGCGTTGTCGCGATTTACCATTTTCGCGCTGGGGATCATGCCGTATATTTCGGCGTCGATCATCATGCAGCTGATGACCGTGGTGTCGCCGAAGCTCGAGGCACTGAAAAAGGAAGGCGAAGCCGGCCGCAGGAAGATCACCCAGTACACGCGTTATGGCACATTGTTCCTGGCGACCTTTCAGGGACTGGGCATTGCGATTGCGCTGGAATCGCAGCGCGGACTGGTGATGGAACCGGGGCTTGCGTTCCGCTTCACCACGGTGGTAACCCTGGTGACCGGGACCATGTTCCTGATGTGGCTCGGGGAGCAGATCACCGAGCGGGGCATCGGCAACGGGATTTCGCTGATCATTTTTGCCGGCATTGCGGCGGGGTTTCCGCGAGCGATCGGCGGTACGCTGGAACTGGCGCGCACCGGAGCGTTTTCGATACCGTTGGTGCTGTTGCTGCTTGTGGGCGCGATCCTGGTGACCGGGTTCGTGGTCTTCGTGGAACGCGGCCAGCGCAAGATACTGGTGAACTACGCGAAGCGGCAGGTCGGACGCAAAGTGTATGGCGGGCAGAGTTCGCATTTGCCGCTGAAACTGAACATGTCAGGGGTGATTCCGCCGATATTCGCGTCGAGCATCATTTTATTCCCGGCTACGCTGGCCGGCTGGTTTGGCAGCAACGAGAGCATGACCTGGCTGCGCGATATCAGCGGCACGCTGCACCCGGGACAGCCGATTTACGTGTTGTTGTATGCGTCAGCGATTATTTTCTTCTGCTTCTTCTATACGGCCCTGGTGTTCAATCCCAAGGAGACCGCGGAGAACCTGAAGAAGGGCGGGGCGTTCGTGCCGGGAATCCGGCCGGGTGACCAGACGGCGAAGTACATAGAAAAGATAACGATGCGGCTGACGTTGGCGGGCGCCATCTATGTGACGCTGGTGTGCCTGCTGCCAGAGTTTCTGATCGTGAAGTGGAATGTGCCGTTTTATTTCGGCGGTACGAGTTTGTTGATTATCGTGGTGGTGACCATGGACTTCATGGCTCAGGTGCAGGCTTATGTGATGTCGCACCAGTACGAGAGCCTGCTCAAGAAGGCGAACTTCAAGGGCGGGATGTTCCCGACTCGATAGCGGAGGAGCATGGCCAAGGAAGAAACCATCCAGATGCAGGGAGAAATCCTGGAAACCCTGCCGAACGCGACGTTTCGCGTAAAGCTGGAAAACGGCCATGTGGTGCTGGGACACATTTCCGGGAAGATGCGGATGCATTACATCCGGATCCTGCCGGGCGACAAGGTGACGGTGGATTTGACGCCTTACGATTTGACACGCGCGCGCATCGTATTCCGCGCCAAGTAGGTTGAGATAACGGCGGCTGAGGGAGCTTCAAATGAGAGTACAGGCATCGGTCAAGAAGATGTGCCGGAACTGCAAAATTGTCCGGCGCAACCGCGTTGTGCGCGTGATCTGCACGGATCCACGCCACAAGCAACGCCAGGGTTAATTGGGCGGCAACGCAACTTATAACAGGACGCAGGACGACATATGGCTCGTATCGCCGGTGTAAATATCCCGAACCATCAGCACGCGGTAATCGCGCTGACCTCGATCTACGGTATCGGCCGCGCTCGATCGCGTGCCATTTGCGCCGCTGCCGGCATCGTTGGCTCGACCAAGATGAAAGATCTGTCCGACAACGACATGGAGAAGCTGCGCGAACAGGTCGCGAAGTTTACCGTGGAGGGCGACCTGCGTCGTGAAGTGACAATGAACATCAAGCGCCTGATGGACCTGGGTTGCTACCGCGGCACGCGTCACCGCCGCGGGTTGCCGGCGCGCGGTCAGCGCACGCGCACCAATGCGCGTACCCGTAAAGGCCCGCGCAAGGCGATCCAACGCAGCGGTGGTGCTACTCCGGCGCCGGCGAAGTAAACGAATCGAGATCAAGGATTTTTCGACATGG
>JANXPQ010000081.1 GCA_025357235.1 Betaproteobacteria bacterium | reverse complement strand
CACGGACACGGACAATGATGGCACAAAAATCGAAGGGCTCGATTCGGGCCCTTCATGGCTTATGAGTCGTAGGCGATTTAGAGAATTCCCCTTGAGGCGCGCCGAGCAGCTCGACTCGATGGGGGGAAGTCGACGAGGACTGTTCGAGTCCCATGGCAAGGCACGTTTTGTGTGCCTTGCCAGGTCGAGTTCCGCAGTCGCCCCATCGAGGCAGGCAGCACAGGGTCACCCCCTGACAAGGGGGCGCGACTCCAAGGGCGGCCTTCTTTGGGTTACCTTTCTTGGCCGCGCAAGAAAGGTAACCAGCCGCCGGGCTGCCCCCGGCCTGCATGAGACGTGCAAGGGGAGGAAAGGCGCTCTAATGCGGACGCTTTCGCTGACTACTACGCGTTAAGCATGTACTACGCTAAGTCCTAAGCATGTACCGCCGTCGCATCGGCTTGAGCACAGCAATCGCCAAAAACGCCGTCAGGAAATTCGCCGCGATCGCGGTCACGAAAACCGCAGTCCAGTTTCCCGCCGACTGGAACAGCAGCGCGGCGAACGGCGCGCCGAGGATGGCGCCGAAGCCTGCGCTGGTATAGAGGAAGCCGTAGTTCGTCGAGGCAAAGCGCGAGCCGAACGTATCGGTCAAGGTCGAGGGGAACAGCGAGAAGATCTCGCCCCAGCCGAAGAACACCAGGCCGGAGAACAACAAGAAGAACAGCGCATTGTCGCGGTAGAGAAACCACACCGTCATCGCAACGCCTTCCATCGCGAAGGCGATCAGCATGGTGTTCTCGCGCCCTATGCGGTCGGATATCCAGCCGAAGAACGGCCGCGTCAGCCCGTTGGTGATGCGGTCGATCGTCAGCGCCAGCGGCAGGGCGGCCATGCCGAATACGGTGACCTCGGCGACGCCGAAATCCCGGGCGAAGGCGCCCATCTGCGAGACAACCATGAGTCCGGACATGGACATCATGACCATCATCAGGAACATCAGCCAGAAGATCGGTTCCCTGAGCATGCGCGATGGCGGGACATCGGGCCGCGCAGGTATCGCGGCCGCTGCCGGCGTCGCGATGCGATAGCCGTCCGGCGGCGTGCGCAATGCCAGTGCGCCGAGCAGGCCGACTGCACCAAAAATGAAACCGTAGACCGTCAGCGTATTCTCGAGCCCCGCGGTCGCAAGCCCGTGCGCAATGGGAAGTGTCGTCAGCGACGCCCCCATGCCGTAGCCGGCGGCAGCCACGCCCGCAGCCAGGCCGCGGCGATCCGGAAACCACTTCACCATCAATCCGACGACGCCGATGTAGACGATGCCAGTCCCCAGGCCGGCGAACAGGCCGTAAGTCAGGTAAAGAGACGCCAGGCTGGTCGCATGGGCGCCGGCAATCCAGCTGGCGCCGGTCAGCACTGCGCCGGTGGTCAGCAGCCTTCTCACGCCGAATTTTTCGATGAGGAAGCCGTTCAGCGGCGCGAGCAGGCATTGCAACCCCACCACAATGGAAAACACCACCTGGACCTGGGCGAGGGACGCATCGAGCTTTGCCATGTAGAGCTTGGTGAACAACGCCCATACGTATTGCGGGCTGGCGATCGAGATCATGCAGACGACGCCGATCGCGAGCTGGATCCAGCGGTTGGGCAGGCATTGTCCGACTGCTCCGGCTTCCAGGGTATGCGCCTGCTGCATCATTTTTCCTTCACGAGGGATCGGGCCGGTCCGCCAGGGTTTTGGGCCTTTGCAGCAGACGCACGCAATTGTTGTTCCGGATCCACGGGCATGCGGAAAGGCGCCACCGATTCGAAGGCGCGTGCCGCGCGCAGCACGCGCGCATCGGCGAATTTGGCGCCGACCAGTTGCATTGCCACCGGCAGCCCCCGCGAATCGAAACCGCAAGGCACGCTCGCGGCCGGCTGCTGCGTTAGATTGAAGGCGTAGGTAAACGGCGACCATTCCCACCAGTGTTGCCTCCCGCCGCCCGGCGGGACCTCATGTCCTGCGGCGAAGGCGGTGATGGGCATTTGCGGGGTGATCAGCAGGTCGTAGTCGGCATGCAAGCCGTTCATGCGGCGTCCGAATGCTTCCCGCGCTTTTTCCACTTTCCGGTATTCGATCGCGCCGAGATGAAAACCCGGTTCGGCGAGCGCGAGCAACGGCGGTTCCACCAACGCGCGCTGCTGCGGTGTCATCGGCGCGATTGCCAGTGCCAGCGCGACAGACCAGAGCGGCTGCATCATGTCGATCGGATCCTGCAATTGCAGATCGATTTCTTCGACGTCGGCGCCCAGGGCGGTAAAAACCTTCAGCGCCTTTTCGACCAGCGTCGAGACTTCCGGATCCACTTTCGCGTAACCGAGCGTGCGGCTATAGGCGATGCGCCAGCCCTTCACGCCACCGTCGAGGTCCGCGCGATAGTCGGTGTTCTGCGCCGGAAGCGCGTACCAGTCGCGGGCGTCGGGTTGCGCGATCACATTGAGCATCAACGCCGCGTCCCCGACCGTGCGTACCAGCGGGCCCTGGTGCCACAGCGTCCAGGCGGGGGAATGCGGATGCACCGGCACGATGCCCCAGGTCGGCTTGAAACCGAACAGGCCGCAGAACGCCGCGGGGATGCGGATCGAGCCGCCACCGTCGGTGGCGATGTGCAGCGGCCCCATGCCGAGCGCGGCGCACACGGCGGCGCCGCCGCTGCTGCCGCCGGGCGTGAGGCGCTTGTCCCAGGGATTCAGCGTCACGCCGGTCAACGGGCTGTCGGTCACGCCTTTCCAGCCGAACTCGGGGGTGGTGGTCTTGCCCAGAAAAACGGCGCCCTGTTCGCGCATGCGCGCAACCGGCGGCCCGTCTTCGTCCCACTTCTGCGACGGATCGACCGTCTTCGAACCGCGTCGCGTGGGCCAGCCCTTCGCGAGAATCAAGTCCTTCACGGTGGTCGGCACGCCGTCCACCGGGCCGAGCGGTTTTCCGCGCTGCCAGCGCCGTTCCGATTCCCGCGCGCTTTTCAGGGCGCTGTCTTCGTCGAGCACGCAGAACGCATTGAATACCGGATTGAGCGCAGCGATGCGGTCGAGTACCGCGCGCGTGACTTCGACCGGCGAGAGCGTTCCGGCACGGTAGTGGTCGACCAGCGCCGTCGCCGGCAGGTAGAGGATTTCTTTGGGCACCTTGGCGCGTTTCCGTCCGTTGTTGGAAAGAGGCGGACGGGAGAACTGTCTCCCGTCCGGATATTGCCGGATGCCGGCCGGTCAGGCCTTCTTCAACCCGTCGAGAATGGACTGCGGTGAAATCGGCATGTGCCGCACACGCACCCCGACGGCGTTGAAGATCGCGTTGGCCACCGCCGGTGCTACGACGGTCGAAGCCGGTTCGCCGACGCCGGCAGGATGGCGATCGGACTGGATGATGGTCACATCGATCTCCGGAACCTGTGCCAGCCGGATCGGCGTGTACTCGTGGAAGTTGCTTTGCTCGAAGCTGCCGTTCTTGAGCGTGAGTTTTTCCGACATGATCTGGCTCGCGCCCCACAACGCCGATCCGCGGATCTGCGCCTCGATGTTTTTAGGATTGACCGCTACGCCCGGATCCACCGCAATGGTGATGCGGTTGATGGTGAATTTTCCGGTAGCGGGATCCACGGTGACTTCGGCCACACCGGCCACCCAGGTCGGGCTTTGCCGTTCTTCCGCCGCGGTGACCGCAATGCCGATGCCGGTGTTGGGCGGCAGTTTCTTCGTGCCGTAGCCCGACTTTCCGGCTGCGACCCGCAGGCAGTTCGCCAGACGCAGCGCGCCGCCGACGGTGCCCGACTCGTACACCGGCCAGGAACCTTCCTTCGCCCACGGCAGCGAAATCCACAGCTGGTCCATGTAATAGTCGGAGCCGGTGCCCGGCGCATAGCCGCTGTTCGGAATGCCGCGGTTGCCGCCTTTTCCATTCAGCATCGCCAAGCGGAATTCGAGCGGATCGCGCCCGGCGGCATGCGCCACTTCATCCATGAACGACTCGACGACGAATATATTGTAGGAATTGGACACCGTGCGCAGCGCGCTGGCCTGCACGGCCCAGGTGGTGGGCTCGTGGTTCCACGCACGCACGCGGTGATTTTTCATGTAATACCAGTGGTCGCTGCCGCCAATCGACCACTGATCGATGTCCTGCTTCTTGGCATCCCAGGAATCGAGCTGCAGCCAGTCGGACCCGTATTTCTTGCCGACGCCGAAGCGCGCGCCCATCCAGCCGCAGACGATGTCCTGGTTCATCGCCACCAGTTCGCCGTTTTTGATGCCGGCTTTGAGTTTGTGGTACGTCGGCGTGCGCGCGAAGCAGGTGGCGAAATTCGATTCGCGCGTGTGGATCAGCTTGACCGGGCGACCGGTCTCCTTGGCGCAGTACGCTGCGGCGAGGATGTCGTCGTAATCCTGCTTGCCGCCGAAGGCGCCGCCGACCAGATATTGATGCACATAGACCTTCACATCCTCGGGCTTTTTCTTCAGCACTTTGGACAGGTAGGCGTTCAAAGTCATGCGCGCGAACGACGTGCTTTGCGTGCCGACGTAAACGTGCCATTCTCCATTGGCCTGCTGCACCGTCGCGTTGAGCGGTTCCATGGTGGCGTGGCAGACCATGTCGGTCGTGTATTCCATCTCGAGTACTTTTTCCGACTCGCCGAAACCCTGGTCGACGTCGCCCTCGAGTACCCAGTTGGCACCCTGTTTCTCATCCGTGGAAAGCTGCTTGTACTGCTCGAGCAAGTCCGCGGAACTCAGGTTTGCATACGGGCCCGCGTCCCATTTGACCTTGAGCGCCTTGGCTGCCTTCTGCGCAGTCGGGAAGCGGTCCGCGACGGCGACGACCCAGCCGGTGCACTTGCCCATCGAGTCGTCGATTTTCACCGCTTTGATGAAGCCGGGGATTTTCTTCGCCTCGGAATCGTCGATGCTGAGGACCTTCGATGAATACCGCGCGCGCGGGATGACCAGCGCGCCATAGGCCATGTTCGGCAGGATCACGTCGATGCCGTACTTGGCCTGGCCGTTGGTCTTGGCCGGGATGTCGAGTGCGGGCATCGACTTGCCGATGATTTTGTAGCTGGCCGGATCCTTCAGCGTGATGCTCCTGAAATCATCGGGGTAGGCGAACTTGCGGTCGATCTTCACCTTCTGCAGGATGTCCCCGTAACCGATGGAGCGGCCGGAAACCTTGTCGATCACGCGGCCCGAATCCGCAAAGCAGTTGCCGACATCGGTGCCGAGCAATTTCGCGCCGGCTTCGACCAGCGCGATGCGGCCAGCAGCGCCGGCGCGCGCGATGCGGTCGAACTCGGTGGTGACGCTGCCGCTGTTGACCGTGTAGGCCAGCCCGTAGATGGCGAAGTTCTCGACGCTTTCCAGCGGCGCATCCAGCTTCACGTCTTCCCATTTCACTTCGAGTTCTTCGGCAATCACCTGCGCCAGGCCGGTGCCGATGTGTTGGCCCATTTCCGCCTTTACGATATGCATGGTGGTCTTGCCGTCGGGCGTGATGGTGAACCAGATCGACGGCGTGAAGGCGTCCGTGCCGGCGGCTTGCGCGGAACCGTCGCGCAGCAGGCCGGGTATGCCGATGCTGAAATACGCACCCGCCGCCGTGGCGGCGGAGCGAACCAGGAACTGCCGGCGCGATACGCCGATTTGGGTGAGCTCAGACATGTTTTGCTCCTTCCCCCATGATTTCGGATGCGCGCTTGACGGCACCGACGATGCGCGAATACGTGGCACAGCGGCACAGGTTGCCGTTCATGCCTTCGACGATTTCCTGTTCCGTGGGCCGGGGATTTTTGGCGAGCAGCGCGGCGGCCTGCATGATCTGGCCGGACTGGCAGTAGCCGCATTGCGGCACCTGGTGTTCGATCCAGGCTTGTTGCACGGCATGCGTGTTCGACGGGTGCAGGCCTTCGATGGTCGTGACCATCGCATTTTCGGAAACGTCCTTGAATTGCACCTGGCAGGAGCGCACCGCCTGGCCGTTGATGTGCACCGTACAGGAACCGCACAGGCCCATGCCGCAGCCGTACTTGGTGCCCGTGAGTCGGAGATCCTCCCTGAGCACCCACAACAGCGGGGTATCGGGCGGAGCGTCAGCGAAAAAACTCTGACCGTTGATCGAAAGCTGCGGCATGGCGAACCCTCCCTGGCAAGAGTGAAACGGAAATCGGTGCGCGGATCCCGTCGACGGCGCGGGCCAAAGTCTGCGACTGCGCGCGCGTTCACGGCATCCGGCGAACGTGCGACGATAATCACCTTTGCGGGACAGGTGGCTCAACCTTCGTTCGGATGGAGCGGGATCATCCTTTCGGGTGAGGTGACGTACGGGGTGGAGCAGATGCGCCGCAGGATCACAGCCGGATCAGAATCTTACGAGACCGCGGCGCGCGGCAAAGGCGATCGCTTCGGCCCGGCTGGTTGCATCGAGTTTGTTGAACAGGCTCTTCAGATGGGTCTTGACGGTGCTTTCGCTGATGAACAAGGCCTGCGCGATGCCTTTGTTGCTTTTGCCCTCGGCCAGCAGGCCGAGGATCTGCACTTCGCGGTCAGTGAGCGCTTCTTCCTGCACCCGCAGGGCCAGCTTGGCGGCGATCTTGGATTGCAGGTAGGTTTCGCCGCGATGCACGGCGCGAATGCATTTGAACAATTCTTCGGGCTGCACATCCTTCAGCAGGTAAGCCCTGGCGCCGGCGCGCAGGCCGGCGTAGACATCTTCATCGTGATCGTAGGTGGTGAGGATGATGATCGCCGCGCGCGGATCTTCGGCACGGATGAGGCGGATCGCATCGAGTCCGTCCGTTTCCGGCATGCGCAGATCCATCAGCACCACATCGGGTTTCAGGCTGCGCCACAGTTCGACCGCCTCGGCGCCGTCCGCGGCCTCGCCGATGACAAGCGCGCCTTCTTCCATGTTCACGATAGCGACCAGCCCGCGCCGTACCAGCGATTGGTCCTCCGCGATCAGCACGCGGATCGGCTGGCCTTTCATCTGTATGCATCCGCCGGCGGGTTCGGCAGGTGCACGCGTACCGTGGTGCCTTCGCCTTTCGCCGTCTGGATCGAAAGGCGGGCGCCGAGCCGCTCGGCGCGTTCGCGCATGCCGATCAGCCCGAAGCCTTCGTGGCGTGCTTTCTGGTCGAAGCCGGCGCCGTCATCGGCGATGGAGAGCAGCACGGCGTCGGCCGCGAATTCGAGCGTCAGCCGGATCTCCTGCGCGTGGGCGTGCTTGAGCACGTTGGTCACCGATTCCTGGGCGATGCGCAACAGCTCCACCTCGGCCTCGCGGGCGAGGGGACGTTTGGCGCCGATGATGTTCAGCGCTCCGCGCACGCTGCCGGTTTCGTCGATGCGCCTGACCAGGGCGTCGAGCGCAACGCTCACGTCCGCGGTCGCTTCCGGCCGCAGCGCGCGCACCGAAAGTCGTGCTTCCTCCAGCCCCGCCTGGGCGAGCTGCTGCGCGTGCTCGATGTGTTCGAGCGCGACGTCGATGCTTTGCTTCTTCAGGGCGCGGCTGGAGGCTTCCAGGTTGACGACCACGCCGGTGAATCCCTGCGCAAGCGTGTCGTGGATGTCGCGCGCAATGCGGTTGCGTTCTTCGAGCACGGCGGCCTGGCGCGCCTGCTCGGCCAGCCGCGCCATCTGTATTGCCAGCGTCGCCTGGCCGGCCAGCGCTTCGGCGACGCGGATATTGCTCTTCATTTCGCGTGTGTCCATGCGGCGGCTGCGAATGCAGATCCAGCCGACGGTTTCCTTGCCGAGCACCATCGGCACCGTCAGCAGCGCGCGCACACCGAGCGACATGATGTAGGCGCGGTTTTCCTCCGGCATGCCGGACACTTCATACGACAGCACGTAGGTCTCGGCGCGATCGCCGGGAAACGTCGACCTGGGTTCGCCGCCCACCGGTGGCGGATGCTGGACCGCAGGATGGCGTGATTCGGAAGCGGGGATGACACGGGAGTCGAGATATTCGAGGTGCAGGCGCGCCGTGCCCGCTTCGCGGTCCGGAAACCACAATGTTCCGCCGACGCCGCCAAACTGGTCCACCGTGACTTTCAGCACGTGGCCGAGAAATTTGTCGAGGTTCGATTCGCTCGCCAGCAATCCCAGCGACTGGATCAGCATCTCGGACTGGCGATGGGCCAGCTCTTCCGCGAGGCTGCGCTGGGTGACTTCGACTTCGAGGGCTTTCTTTTCCTGCTCCAGGCGCCAGGCTTGCTCTTTCGCGTGACTCAGCCGCTGGCGCTGCCGGGCGAGTTCCCGCTTCAGCGCCTCAAGCGGGCTCTCCGCAGACAGTTCGCGGGTTAGCTTGTCGTTGGCTTGTTGCGGCCCTGGATCCAACGCGTTGCTCATGACCTGTCATCAGTGAACGGTAAACGGTGATCAGTGAACAGCAATCAGTGACGGGTGGCAAGCGAACGGTGAACAGTGCCCAGCAATCTCTGACCTGTGACCGTTCACTGTTCGCCGATCACCGTTCACTGCGATCAATCATTGATCGCCCCGTACACCAGTTGCTTGAACAGCCTGCGGTAATAGGCGCGGATCGGGCTCGGCGCCTGGGTCATGTAGACCGCGACGATTTCTTCCTTCGGATCCACCCAGAAATAGGTGCCGGCGTAACCCGCCCACATGAACTCGCCGGCCGAGCCGGGCACGCCCGCCACCCCCGGGCCCTGGCGCACCGCGAAGCCGAGGCCGAAGGTGTAGCCTGGCGTGCCGAGCAGGAGTTCTCCCGGTGTGACCGGTGCCGAGATGCGCGTACCGAGGTGATCGGAAGTCATCAGCGCAATCGTGCTGCGGCTTAAGACGCGGTTGCCGTCGAGCTGGCCGCCGTTGAGCAGCATTTGGGTGAAACGCAAATAGTCCGCCGCGGTGGACACGCCGCCCGCGCCGCCGGAGTCATTGGCAGGCGCAGCCGAGACGTCGATCAGGTTGTTCGGCTTGCCGCTCATGATATCCGCGGGCAACGGCGCGGCGAGACGGCCGATTTTGTCCTGTGGCACCCAGAAGCCGGTGTCGCCCATCTTCAATGGTTTGAACAGACGCTTGTCGAGGAAATCGGCAAGCCGTTCGCCGGAGGCGGCTTCGACGACCCGTCCGAGCACGTCGCTCGCGTGGCTGTATTCCCAGACGGTGCCGGGTTGATGCGCAAGCGGGACTTTTGCCAGGCGCTCGACTTCTTCCGCGGGCGCCAGGTCGCGCGCATCGTAGTCGATCGTGCTCTTGTACAGGCCGGCCTTGCCGAGCGCTTCTTTGACCGGCGCGTTCTGCGTGATCTCTCCGTAAGCCAGGCCCGAGGTGTGGCGCAGCAGATCCTGCACCGTCATTTCGCGATCGGCCGGCACCAGTGCGTAGGTGACTCTGGCGAACTCGGCATCGGCTTTCGCCACGCTGATATTCAGCGATTTCATGGCGGGCAGGTATTTCGAAACCGGATCCGTGAGTTGTATTTTTCCTTCTTCGACCAGCATCATCGCCGCCACCGAAACGAGCGGTTTGGTCATCGAATAAATGCGGAAGATCGAATCCTTTGCAATCCGCTTGCCGGCCCCCTTGTCCTGGAAACCGATCGCTTCCGAATAGACCAGTTTGCCTTTGCGGGCCACCAGGAATACCGCGCCGGGCAATTTACCCTGGTCGATTTCCTTCTTGAACGCGTCGCCGATGCGGGCAAGCCGCTGCGCCGACATGCCCACCGATTCGGGCGCAGCGGCCGGCAGGCCTTGCGCCCAGGCTGCGATGGCCATCAACAGAGCGGTGCTGACTACTAGGCCGGATGCGATGCGCTTTGCGTTCATTGACAGATCCTTCGGCAATTTGAAATAGGAGTCGAACGGTAAGGCCGCGTCCCGACGGTGTCAATGTGATCGATGTGGCGCTCGTGAAAAGCGTTTCGACCATTGCAACATCGCTGGTTGCAGTGCGCCATGCATCGCCGAATCGCACGTTTTGCGCCGTGCTAGGATAAACGGCAACCGGTCGGCGATCGGTGACCTGTCAGTCAAGGGAGGGCGGAATGAAAAAAATAATCGGGACAACGGCAGTTCTTGCTTTGACCATGCTCGTGAGCCATGCTGCGACGGCAGCCGATCCGATCAAAATCGGCGTCGTCAACGAGATCACCGGCGTGCAGGCCCAGGCCGGCGAATTTACCGTCAACGGCATCAAGCTCGCGCAGGAGGAAATCAACAATGCCGGCGGTGTCCTCGGCCGGCGCATCGAACTGCAGATCGAAGACAACCAGAGCACGAATCCGGGGACCGTGCTCGCGTTCTCCAAACTCGGCGGGCGCGGCGACATCGCCGGAATCGTAGGGCCCATCCGCAGCACCCAGGTACAGGCCGCGTCGCCGACGATCGCCAAGTCCGGCATCCCGACGATGATCGGCGGCACGGATACCAGCCTTACGCACGTCAACAACCGCTGGTTGTTCCGCGCGCGCCCGAACGACAGTTACTCCTCGCGCGTCATCGCCGATTTCGGCGTCAACACGCTCAAGCTGAAGAAGTGGGCGATCATCCATTCGACCGATGCTTTCGGTTCCGGCGGCGCAAAGGCGCTGACGGCTGCGCTTGCCGCACAGGGCGTGACGCCCGTTCTGGACCAGGGCTACACTAACAATTCGCAGGACTTTGCCGCGGTCGTGCTGTCGATCAAGAAGTCTGAAGCGGACATCCTGGCGACTTACATGACGCTCGAGCCCGATGTCGGCATTTTTGCGCGCCAGTTACGCCAGCTCGGCGTGACCATTCCCTGGGTCGGCTCGCCATCGATCATTGCGGTGACGTCCCTGAACCTGGCCGGTGAGTCGCTGTACGGCACCTATGCGATCACCGACTTCACCACCGGCGCGAACGACCTGACGCGGGCGTTCATGAAGAAGTACCACGACAAATACGGCGTCAATCCCGACACCTTCGCAAGCTGGTCTTACGACGCGACGCAAGTCCTCGCGCAGGCGATCCGCAATGCCGGCAGCACGGAACCCGAAGCGGTGCGCTCCGCGATTCTCGCGATCAAAGGTTACAAGGGATTGGAAGGCACTTACGAGTTCGACCAGAACGGTGACGGCCTGCACGGCTACAACATCGTCAGGAATGAAGGCGGCAAGATCGTATTCATGAAGCGGGTGGATTTTCCTGCGCAGTAGTGCAACCGGCTCGCCTGACTCAAGCGGCGCGATCGCGCCAGCGCAGAGGGAACACGGCCAGCACCCTGGTGCCGCCGCCGTCTGTCGATTCGATCCTGAAGCTGCCGCCCGCCAACGCGGCCCGCTCCTTCATCGATATCAATCCGAGGCTGGAACGATTGGCGGGGCGGCGGCGCACCGCCTCCTGATCGAAGCCGCAGCCGTCGTCCTCGACGGCGAGTTCGAGATGGTCGCCGTTGATCCGAAGGTGTACGGCGATTTTTTTTGCGCTGGCATGGCGTGCGGCATTGGTGAGCGCCTCCTGGGCCACGCGGAAGCAGGCGGTTTCGGTTTCCGTGGCCAGCCGCTGGGGAATCGGGTCGGCGGTAAATTCTATTTCCCATCCGGTTGCGCCTTCCTGCCGGTCCAGCGCCCACTGCAACGCCGCCCCCAGGCCAAGATCATCCAGCGCCGGCGGGCGCAGATTCAGCGACATGGTGCGCACCTGCTCGAGTGTCTGGCTCGCAATATCCACGCATTCCTCGGTCAGCACCCTGTTGTTGCCGCCCCGACGCAGCGCCATCTGCAGTTTTATCTTCACCAGCGTCAGGGACTGGCCGATTTCATCGTGCAGCTCGTGCGCGATATCGCGCCGCTCCTGTTCCTGGACTTCGAGCAGGCGGGTCGACAACGCCTGCAGTTGCCGCCTGGCCTCCTGGATTTCGGCCTCCGCGCGCCGGCGGCGGGTTTCCTGTTCGAAGCGGTCGAGAGCGAAGGCGATGTCCCCGGCGAGCTCGTTCAGCAGGTGCATGCGCTCATCGTCGAAGTGGCCAATCTCCAGCGCATACAGGCTGAATGAACCGATCGGTTTGCCTTCCAGCAGCAGCGGAACCGAAGCCGCGGAGCGGATCGAGCACTTGCGCATCCTCTCGTGCCAGACGGCGATGCGCTTGTCTTCCAGCGTATCGTTGCATACGTACGCGCGGCCTTCGCGTGCTGCGCTGGCGGCCGGCTGGCGCCCGCCGGGTTTGCCCGCGTCGATCGGAAGTTCGATGCCGTCGAGAAATCCGTCCGCATTGCCGTAGGTGGCGGCCGGCACGAGCAGGCCGGATTCCCGGTCGATCAGTCCCGCCCAGGCAAAATGAAAGCCGCCGCGCGTGACCGCGATGCGGCACATGTCCTCAAACAACTGGTCGCGCGCTTGCGCCCGTGCCAGGGTAGCGTTGGCCTCCGATAGCGCGGCATAGAGGTTCGCCAGATCGAGAATGCGCAACTCGGCTTTGCTGCGCGCGCGCTTTGCTTCGGCTTCCTCGATCGCCCGGGTCAGTGCCGAGGCAAGGCGGGTAAGGTTGGTCTTGAGCACATAGTCGGTGGCCCCGCACTTGAGCAATTCCACCGCCTTGTCTTCGCCCATGGCGCCCGAGACGAAAACGAAGGGAAGGTCGGGTACGCGCTCGCGGGCAATCTCCAGCGCGCGCATGCCGCCGAAACCGGGAATGGAATAGTCCGACACGATGATGTCGGGAGCGTACTGCGCAAGCTGTATCAGGTAATCGGACTCGGTCTGCACCCGCCGTGCCTCGAAGGAGAGGCCCGATCGTTTGAGTTCGCGGAACTGGACCTGCGCATCCATTTCGGCATCTTCCACCAGCAGAATCCTGAGCGCGCGGTCCATGTTTTAAGGTTTTATTTGCGACTGCTTGAATACGGCATGCCCGTCGGGCAGTTTAGCGCTTCGCGGGACCAGGCGCAGCGCGCGCAACCGGGCCGGGACAGCCTCTGGTGTTCAGTGGCTGGAATTTTCGTGTACGAGCCTGTCGCGCACCATGTTGACGTGGCTGCGCAGCACGAACAGCTGATCGGCGAACGACAACGGCGTCTTGATCTGGTTGACGGCATGCTCGACCCGATCGAGCCGCCTCAGGATTTCCTGCTTTTGCTCCGGGGCCGGATCCGAGAATGAGTCCCTCTCTATCGCCATCAGCACCCCGTACCAGCGGTAGATGCGCGATCGCACCCGCCAGCGATAGATCACCGGCACGAGCCTCAGCGCCGGAATGATCACTACCACCAAGGGAATCAGGACGACGAGCAATCGATCCGTCAGGCTCGCGAGCCAGAACGGCAGATGGGTATAAAGAAACCTCGATCCCGATTTGTAGTAGCGCTCGGCATCGTCGCTGATTGGGAAATCCTTTTTCAGCGGCGCCGGATATTCGCCTGCGTTGCGGAACATGCCGGGACCGCCGTGGACCTCGCGGGCGGCGCCGATCAGCAGATCCGACAGCGCCGGATGCAGATTGTCGCGCGCAACCAGTTCCACCGTCGGCCCGACGAGCTGCACGTCTTCCGCGGGAATGTTCTTGCCCAGATCGATGGCGCCGCGCGGCAGCGTGAGTTTCGACAGAAAGGAAAAGCGGCGCAGATAACCGTCGGCCTGCATGAAACTCAGCAGCCTGATGCCGGGCGTGGTCATCAGACCGCGTATCACGGCCGGAGTCGCGGAATCGCCCATGATGAAGGCGGCGTCGGCCCGGCCATCGGAGAGCGCCGCTGCGGCGTCCTCGCCGCCAAGTTCCAGCAACACGGTCGGCTTGACGTCGATACCATTGGCCTTGAGCAACTTCATTGCCAGGGAATGCGTACCGCTGCCTTCGATGCCGATGGCCAGTCGTTTCCCGCGCAACAGCGAAAGCTGGTCGATCGGCCGGGCGCCGCGGTAAAAAATGAGCAGCGGTTGCGTGAACACGCTGCCCAGCGAATTGAGGTTTTCAATATCGATCCCATCGGTCAATCCGCCCTGCACGAAGCCCACATCCACCCTGGCTGACGGATTGGCCAGCTTCTGGAGGTTATCCAGGCCGCCCTGCGAAGGCAGGATCTGCACCTTCACACCGTTGCGCTCGATGATTTTGCGGTACTTGTCGGCGGTCGTGCGAAAAGTGCTGCCGTCCGGACCGCTCGCAATGACGATGGTATCGAGCGGCGCCGGACGGACAAACCGGAACGCAACCCACGCGACGAGGGAAATGAACAGCAGCACGGGCAGCACGATGACCGCGAGGTCGCGCCACGACACCACGACCAATTTGGCCGGCAGGCGCAAGGCGCGTTTTTTTTGATCCTTGTCCACTTCGATGCTACTTGGGGGCGCAGGGAAATGCTTCGCGCAGCGCGTCTTCAAGCGCCAGTCCGGCGGGCATTTTGAGCTTGTCGGGATTTTTCTCCAGGAACTGGACGAACGTCCTTGCCAGCTGGCCCCGGTTCACGGTGTCGGGAATGCAAAGGTGGCCGTAGATATCGTCGATCTTCTCATCCCGGTGATGAAAAGCATGGTAGGTCTCGCCGATGAAATGTCCCGCGGCGAATCCTTCGATGAAACCAATGCAGATGCCGCGGCCGAAATCCTTCACGGGGTCCTTTTCTTCGGCCCTGCAATGGTTGAGCATTTCTTCCCCGGTGAAGCCGCCCCGGAACCCGGCGGCCGGTGTGTCCGAAGTCTGAAAAGTCCACAACAGGGTGCCAACAAGCGCCAGCGCTGCGGTTTTCATCGAAACAATCCCCCGGAGAGGGCACACGAATTGGCGGGAAGTCCTACTCTAACTGAAACCATCCCGGCTGACATGGACCGCGCTTGCCGCGTTCCGCAGCAGGTCGTCGCGGGCACCAATATTGCTGACGTTCCTGTAAAAGCCGCGTTGGTTCGCTGCAATATCTCGCGATAATTCCAGCACAGGTGATTTCCGCGATGGAACGACCCGTGGTCGATGCGGCCAAAAGGAAATCCGGCCGGATGTAGACTGCGGGAAAGTTTGCCGGCACCCGTTAACGGGCGCCGGCCAGTGCCCGTTGCCCGTTTCCTGAATGGGCCGCAGCATTTTTTTAAGGGAGCCTCCATGCACGAACTCAACCCCGGACTGATTCCTGAATTGGCGAGCCTGTCCCCCAGATGGGCCTGGACGCGGCGTGACTTCATGGTATCGACGCTCGGGGCAGGTTTCGCCCTCGCGGTGCAACCGGTGTCCGCGCAGACCATCGCGACCGATGCGAAAGGTCTGACGGCCGGGGAAGTGCGTATTCCCGTGAAGGGCGGGGAGATTCCGGCCTACCGCGCGATGCCCGCCGGCGGCAAGGATCTGCCGCTCATTCTCGTGGTGCAGGAAATTTTCGGCGTGCATGAGCACATTCGCGATGTCTGTCGCCGGCTTGCGAAACTCGGGTTTATGGCCGTGGCCCCGGAACTGTACGCCCGGCAGGGCGATGTTTCGAAGCTCACGGACATGAAGGAAATCTTTGCCATCGTCGAGAAAGTGCCCGACTTGCAGGTCATGCACGATCTCGACGATACGATGTCATGGTCGCGCAAGAACGGCGCGAATGTCACTCAACTCGGCATTACGGGATTCTGCTGGGGCGGACGCATCGTCTGGCTGTACTGCGCGCATAACCCGATGGTGGCGGCCGGCGTTGCCTGGTATGGACGCCTCGAAGGCCAGACGAACGACCTGCGTCCGACCTTCCCTGTCGACATCGCCCCGACGTTGAAAGTGCCGGTGCTGGGACTATATGGCGGTGCCGATACCGGCATCTCCCAGGAAAGCGTCGAGAAGATGCGCGAGTCGCTCAAAACGGCCAACAGTAAATCGCAGATCATCGTCTATCCCGACACCCCGCACGCCTTCTTTGCCGACTACCGGCCCAGCTATCGCAGGCAAGCGGCGGAAGACGGATGGAAAAGATTGCAGGAGTGGTTCAGCACTTATCTATCCCGCGCGTAGCAATTGCACCGCGCCTTTGCCTTGCTGGATCGCGGAAACAGGAGCGTCCGGCATGTCCCGGCGGGAGGCGCAATCATTGTTCTAAACATAGCGTCTTAAATAATGCCGCATAATCTGCGCAGGACTGGATTCGGCCTGCGCCACAAATCGAAGCACGACTCGACCGCGGTGAGTAATTCGCCCAGAGTTGCAAAGAAGCGGTTGTGTGTCGCCAGGCGCCG
>JANXPQ010000074.1 GCA_025357235.1 Betaproteobacteria bacterium | reverse complement strand
ATGCGTCGACATCTGGATGCCCGCGGCGGCGGCGATCGGCGCGCAACGCAACCAGCCGCTGACCCCGCCGATGCGCATCAGGTCCGGCATGAAGTAATCGCCGGCACCGGTCCGATCGATCCGCCCAGCATTACAGGCAACGGCATGCCCGCGGCCTGCGCGAGCGCATCCCAGATCGCCATGTCGATGCCCGACACCGCGATCATCGCGATGCCCTCGTAGCCGACAAAGTTCAGCGTCTTGCGCGAACTCTGGAAATCGTCCAGCGGCACCAGCGGCCGGCCGATGCGCGCCGCGCACAAGTCTTCGATCACGGGCACGATCGCCCGCATCGAACTGGTCACGTACGGCTCGAGATAGCTGCGGCCGACGATGCCTTCTTCCATGCAAAGGTCGATCGCAATGATCGGCCATTGATCGAAGCGGCCGATGCGGGCGACGACCGGGCGCGAGAGCGGCAGCAACAGCGGCCGCACCGTGACGGATTTGAGCGTGAGCTTCTGGAACATTGGATCGACACCTTGTAGTGGTGGCGGGGCTATCTGGTTGCAGCTGTGTGCCGGCGCGCGACGCGCAGAGGCTACGCCGCGTACTGCGCCTCGCCGTTGCCGAAGGAAACGTCGTCCTTCGCGATTCCGGACAGGGTAATAAAGACGTCTTCCCTGCGGATTTTGAGTCTGGCGTGGATGTCGTCGTTGATGCGCTTGTACAGCCCTTTCTTCAGTTCGGTACTGCGCCCGTCGATGAGGAAAATCTGGATGAAATAATGTCGGCGGTGTAGGTCATGCCGAGATAACCCTTCGTGACTTGCATTTCAGCCGGAGCATGATCGGTGATGACCATGTACTTGGCGGCGCATGTCGCCGGCGCCGATCTTCTCGTCCAGTTCGGCCTGCGCCCGCTCCCAGAGGGGAATGGCCTGGTCGAAGCGCTTGCCGCCTTCACGGGTGATCACCCACCGGCGCTCGCGGCGGTCCTCCGCGACCTCCCGGGCGATCCATCCCAGCGACTGCTGGTTCGTCAGCGTGCTCATGTCGATCAACAACGCCTTCGCGAGATCCGACGTCCGCGCGCCATGGTTCGCGGTAACGAAGCGCAGTAGGCTGTGAAGAGATGCAAATAACCGGGGTGAATATCTAATGCCGAACAAATCATAAGGTAGGAATAAGAATAGAGCGGGTCACGCTGCTATCCTGCCGGGCTCCCACATCAACCCACGAGGAGCCCACCATGACCACAACCACGACCGAAAAAACCGCCAACAATGGCGTAAACACCGATGCCTTGTTCGGCGCGCGCGAAGCGCTGACCAAGGCGCCGGAAGCCGCCCAGTTCAAGTGGCGCGCGTCCTGCGAATGGATCAGGGGCACGCAGAGCCGCTCCACCGTCGACAGTTTCTATGGACTGGGGGCCGAGCAGAAGCACAAGACCAAGTTCACCTTCGATTCCGACCACCCGGAAGTGTTCGCATCCGAAGACGCGGCCGCCACGCCGGTGGAGATCGTGCTGGCCGGCCTGGCCGGTTGCCTGACCGCGGGCATCGCCGCTGTCGCCCAGGCGCGTGACATCCAGTTGCGTTCCGTGAAGGCGACGCTGGAAGCCGGCATGGACATCCGCGGCATCCTCGGTGCCGACCCCGACGTGCGCAACGGCTTCGACGGCATCAAGGTGACCTACAAGATCGACGCCGATGCGTCCGCCGACGACATCAAGGCGATCGTCGCCCAATCGCAAAAGCGCTCGGCCGTGTACGACATCATCACGAACCCGACCAACGTCACCGTCGAAGTGAAGTAGGGCTGTACCCGCAGTGCGACACCGCGCGCGTTTGACGACCGTCGTAATCGGCGGCGGCCAGGCCGGACTGGCAATGAGCTGGTGGCTCGCCCGCCGCTCGATCGACCACGTGGTCCTCGAGCGCGGCGAGGTCGCCAACTCGTGGAAGACCGAGCGCTGGGATTCGCTTTCGCTGCTCACGCCCAACTGGCAGAGCCGGCTGCCCGGCTACGGCTACCAGGGCAACGATCCCGACGGCTTCCGCAGCATGCCCGAGACCATCGGCTTCATCGAGAAGTATGCGCAAGCGATCGCGGCCCCGGTCCACGCCCGTACGCGGGTCACCTCGGTGCGCAGCCGGGGCGACGATTACGAAGTGGTGACCGACCAGCGCACCTGGACATGCGAGACTGTCGTGCTTGCAACCGGCGCGTGCAACACCCCGGTGCTGCCGGCGGTTGCCGGCGCCGTGCCGTCCGCCATCAAAACGCTCACGCCGCTGCAATACCGCAATCCGGATCAGCTCGAGGAAGGCGGCGTGCTCGTGGTCGGCGCGTCGGCTTCCGGCGTCCAGATCGCGGACGAGATCCAGCGCTCGGGCCGGCCCGTGACCCTCGCGGTGGGCGAACACGTGCGCGTGCCCCGTGTTTATCGCGGCAAGGACATCAAGTGGTGGATGGATGCGAGCGGCGTGCTCGACCAGCGCTACGACGAAGTGGACGATATCGTCAGGGCGCGGAACGTGCCGTCGCTGCAACTTGCTGGCTACGCCGACCGCCGCAGCATCGATCTCAATTCGCTCACCACGATCGGCGTGAAACTCGTCGGCCGGCTTGCCGGCGTCAACGATGGCAAGGCGCAGTTCTCCGGGTCGCTGCGCAACGTGTGTGCGCTCGCCGATCTCAAATTGATCAGGCTGCTCGACACGATCGACACATGGGCCAGGGAAAACGGACGCGATGGCGAGGTGGCTCCGCCGCAGCGCTTCGAATCCACCACCGTGGAAGAATCGCCGCCGCTGCTTCTCGATCTCACCCGCGGCAGAATCAAGACCATCATCTGGGCAACCGGCTTCCGCCCGGACTACTCCTGGCTCGACGTTCCCGTCCTCGATCGCAAAGGCCATATCCGCCACGACGGCGGCGTCGTCGTCGAGGCCCCCGGCCTCTACCTGCTGGGCATGCCGTTCCTGCGGCGCAGGAAATCCAGCCTCATCGACGGCGTCGGCGACGATGCCCGCGACCTCAGCGCGCATCTCGCGTCGTACCTGGGCGATCGCGCCTTGTCCCGCCCGGAGTTGATTGCGGCGAGGGGATAGGAACGCAAAGGCAGGTAAAAGAGGAAAGGGGAAAGTCTGAATCGATTCAAGCAGGGCCAAAGATCTTTCCATAAAAAACGGGCGCCGAAGCGCCCGTTTTCTTTTCCGCCGTGATCGATCAATTCATGATCGATCAGATCATCACGCCGGCAGCGCGACGAACATTTCCCTGATCTGTCCCTTCGCCTTGGCAAGCGAATGCGCGCGGACTTCGGCGCCGACCGCGAGGCCGGGAACGCGGACGACTTCGATGTCGGTGATGCCGATGAA
>JANXPQ010000062.1 GCA_025357235.1 Betaproteobacteria bacterium | reverse complement strand
CGCGCCTGACGCGACGTCGTTTCCGTTGTCCCGTTTTCAAAGTTTCAGGAGTTCATCATGACTGAGCAGGAATTCACGCAACTCGCCGCGCAGGGCTTCAACCGCATTCCGCTGGTGCTCGAAACCTTCGCGGACCTCGATACCCCGCTTTCCGTCTACCTCAAGCTGGCCAACAAGCCCTACTCCTACCTCCTTGAATCGGTACAGGGCGGCGAGCGTTTCGGCCGCTATTCTTTCATTGGCCTGCCCGCCGAGACACGCTTCGAAGTGCGCGGCAATACCTGCAGCGAATATCGCCGCGGCGACTTGATCAGCAAGGCCGAACACAACGATCCGCTGGAATTCGTTTCAGCCTGCCACGCGCGCATCAAGGCGGCCTCATTGCCAAATCTGCCGCGTTTTCTCGGTGGGCTGGTCGGCTGTTTCGGTTACGACACCGTCCGCTATGTCGAGAAAAAGCTCGCCGGCGCGAACAAACCCGACTCGCTGCAGACGCCGGACATCCTGTTGTTGCTGTCGGAACAAGTCGTCGTGCTCGACAACCTCTCCGGCAAGCTGTTCCTGGTGGTCTATGCCGATCCGGGTGTCGCCGACGCTTACGCGCGCGCTCACCAGCGCCTGCAGGAATTGCTTTGGATGTTGCGCCAGCCGGTGGTCGTGCCGCCAGAAGCGCCAGTGACGCCGGCGCAGCCGAGTTCGGAATTCAGCCGCGAGGCTTTCATCGCAGCGGTCGAGCGCGCCAAGCGCTACATATTCGATGGCGACATCATGCAGGTCGTATTGTCGCAGCGCATGAGCCTGCCCTTCCGCACTTCGCCGCTGTCGCTGTATCGCGCATTGCGCGCGCTCAATCCGTCGCCTTACATGTTTTATTTCGACATGGGCGACTTCCATGTCGTCGGCGCCTCGCCGGAAATCCTGGTCAGGCTGGAAAGCGGCATGGTTACGGTGCGGCCGATCGCCGGGACGCGTCCGCGCGGCGCCACGCGGGAGAAGGACGCAGCCCTTGAACAGGAACTGCTGGCCGATCCGAAGGAGCGGGCCGAGCATGTGATGCTCATGGACCTCGGCCGCAATGACATCGGACGCGTGGCCGAAACCGGCAGCGTCAGGGTCACCGAGAGCATGACCATCGAGCGCTATTCGCATGTGATGCATATCGTTTCCAACGTCGAGGCGAACCTGAAGAAGGGCCTCGATGCGATGGCGGTGCTGAAAGCGACCTTCCCCGCGGGGACGGTAAGCGGCGCGCCCAAAGTACGAGCCATGGAAATCATCGACGAACTCGAACCGAGCAAGCGCGGCATTTATTCCGGCGCCGTCGGCTATCTCGGCTTCAATGGCGACATGGATCTGGCCATCGCACTGCGTACCGCCGTGGTGAAAGACGGGCGGCTCTACGTGCAGGCCGGTGCAGGCATCGTCGCCGACTCCGTACCGGAAAGCGAGTGGAACGAAACGCAGATCAAGGCGCGCGCCTTGCTGCGTGCGGCGGAAATGGCGCAGGTTGGCCTCAACAGCGGCATTCGCTAGACGCTGGGGCCATCCAAAGTTCTTCTGCGAGTAAATAGCGGGGTGGTCCGATGCGATATTCTGTCGACAACATCGTCAAACACATCCGTGAGACCGGGTAGGAGAAGCGGGGGAACCCCACTATCGCCGTCTACCGGCAACGCAAGTTGTCGTGATACCGAATCCTCAAACGTCGCGATCTGCTTCCTCTGACATCAATCCAGATCCTCTCGCGCGCTCGATTCGCCACAGTTCCCTCAATCAACCCGTCGCGTAATT
>JANXPQ010000058.1 GCA_025357235.1 Betaproteobacteria bacterium | reverse complement strand
CGGCCTGAGCGACCTTCAATGCATTCCACTTCGGCCACAAACCGATCGCAAAGAGTCCCGCCAAAACCATGGCAAGCCCGATCACCAGCGCGGTTCCCGACACCCGGCCACGCATGGTTCGACCGCTGTTATGGCGTGCGTGCCCGATGTTGCGGCGTGCATAAATGAATCGTGAAGGCGCGCTCATTTCATTCTTCCTCTCGCGGGTTTCTGCTTACTTTGCAATGCACAATATTTCATTTTGAAATATCAATGTCATCGTGAAATATATGATTTATAGCGGTTTTTCTTGTAAGCATTACTCATAAACTTGTAACATTAAAGCAACATAGTTGCAACAATAGCGGAAGGGGGGAGAACGTTGTGGATCGTCAGGCTGGCGCTTAGCCGGCCCTATACTTTCGTTGTCGTAGCGATGCTGATCATCCTGCTCGGCATCGTCTCCATCCTTCGCATGCCGAAGGATATTTTTCCCGAAATCGCCGAGCCCATCGTTACGCTCATTTGGCAATATCAGGGCATTCCCCCAGATGCCTTCGAGAAGCAGATCACGATCTTTTCCGAGCAACAGCTCAGCACGACGGTCAGCAATATCAAACGGATCGAGTCGCACACGATCAACAGCAAGAACGTCATCCGCATTTACTTCCAACCCTCGGTCCGGATCGACCAGGCCGTCAGCCAGATCACGGCCACCTCGCAAACCATCATCCGGCGCATGCCGCCGGGGCAACAACCGCCGCAGATCGTGCAATACGACGCTTCCAGCGTTCCGATCCTGCAGATTGCACTGGGCAGCGACACATTGAGCGAGCAGCAACTCTACGATCAGGGATTGTGGCTGGTGCGTAACCAAGTGGTGCCGGTGCCCGGGGCGACGGTGCCTCTGCCTTATGGCGGACGGCCACGTCTGGTGATGATCGATGCCGATCCGGTTCGCATGCATGCGAAAGGCATCACGGTCAAGGACATCAACGACGCACTCAACAAGCAGAATGTGAATCTGCCGACTGGCGGTACGCAGATCGGTTCGCGCGACTACATTCTGAGCATCAACAACAGCCCCGAGAAGATCTCCGAGCTCGGATTGCTGCCGATCAAGAATGTCGGCGGCGCCATGGTCTACATCAACGATGTCGCCGACGTGCGCGATGGATACAACGAACAGACCAGCCTGGTCCGGCACGATGGCCGCAAGTCGGCGCTGATCACCGTGCTGAAGAGCGGTGGCGCCTCGACGCTGGACATCATCCGCGATGTGCGCCAGCGGCTGTCCAATGTGACTCTGCCTGAAGGGTTGTCGCTGTCGTTCCTGTTCGACCAGTCGGTGTTCGTTGCCAACGCCATGCATGCGGTCGTGCTCGAAGGTCTGATGGCGGCGGTGCTGACAGGCCTGCTTATCCTGCTGTTCCTTGGCAGCTGGCGCTCCACCGTAGTGGTGGTGACCGCGATTCCGCTGGCCATCATGTTCTCGATCATCATGCTTTCGGTGATGGGCTATTCGCTCAACCTGATGACGCTGGGCGGGCTTGCGCTGGCCGTGGGCATTCTGGTCGACGATGCCACGGTCACGATCGAGAATATCCACCGCCACATGGCGATGGGCAAGGGATTGAAGCAATCGATACTGGACGGCTCTCAGCAGATCGTGGTGCCGGCGCTGGTGTCGATGCTGTGCATCTGCATCGTGTTCCTGCCGGTGCTGCTCCTGACCGGTGCAGCCAAATATCTGTTCACGCCAATGGCGCTGGCGGTCGTATTCTCGATTCTGGCTTCGTACGGATTGTCGAGGACACTGGTCCCGGTGATCTCGCGCTATCTCCTGCTTGAAGACGAGCACGGCGATGGCCGTAGTGCGATGGCGCGGCTGCACACATTTGTCGAAACCAATTTCGAGCGGCTGCGCAGCAGCTACCTTTCCGCACTGCGCTGGGCCCTGGCAAACAAGGTCACCGTCTTCGCGTTGTTCATCGTGCTCGTGATCGGTTCCGCCGGTGCAGTGATGTTCATCGGCTGGGAATTCTTCCCGGTTGTCGATGCCGGACAGATCCGCCTGCATGTGAACGGGCCGGCGGGCACGCGTATCGAAGACACCGGTGTGATTTTCTCCAACGTCGAGGCAGAGATCCGCCGCACGATCGACGCGCAGGATATCGATGTGGTCATCGACAATATCGGCATTCCGCCGTCTACCAATCTTGCTTACAGCGACAACGTGACCTTGTCGTCCGGCGACGGCGAAATCCTGGTTTCGCTCAAATCCGAACACAAGGTGGCGACCAAAGAGTACCTCCGCCGCCTGCGCCAGGTGCTCCCCGAGAAATTTCCGGAATGCACGTTCTATTTCCAGCCCGGCGACATGATGAACCAGATCCTGAACTTCGGCCTGCCGGCGCCGATCGACGTCAAGATCATCGGCGGCGACTACAAGAATTTTCATCTTGCCAAGGAAATCGAGGCGCGCATGAAGCGCATTCCCGGCGCCGTCGACGTGCATGTTCACCAGATCATGAATCAGCCCGCATTGCGCGTCGAAGTGGATCGCACGCGCGCGGCGCAACTCGGCGTCTCGCAGCGCGAGATTGCCGAGAATTTCCTGATTGCGTCATCGTCGAGTGTCGTCGTCACGCCGAATTACTGGAATGACCCGAAGACAGGCCGTCCGTATCAGGTGGTCGTGGTCCAGCCGCACGAAACGGCATTGAATTCAGTTGAAGCATTGCTCAACATTCCGCTGCCGGGAAGGGGTCAGTCGCCCACGCAGACGCTGGGCAACGTGGCGACGGTCAAGCACGTGGAGCTGCCCGCCATCATCAATCACATCAATACGGAGCTGGCGTTCGACGTCTACGCGAATGTGCAGGGCAGGGATCTCGGTGCGGTGGCTTCCGACGTGCGCAAGGTGGTCGACGAATTCATCCCGAAGGCCCGCGATCAGAAAAACAATACCCGCATTGAAATCGCCGGCCAGGCCGAGAGCATGTACGACGCTTTCACGCGCATGGGAATCGGCCTGATCGCCGCCGTCCTGCTCGTGTATTTCATCATGGTGATCAACTTTCAGTCCTGGACCGATCCGTTCATCATCATCACGGCGCTGCCCGGTGCTTTCTGCGGAATCATCTGGATGCTGTTCCTCACCGGAACCAGTTTCAGCGTGCCTTCACTGATGGGCGCGATCATGAGCGTCGGTGTCGCCACGGCAAACAGCATCTTGATGGTGTCTTTCGCCAACGAGTGTTTGCGCAACGGCATGGGACCGATCGAGGCCGCGCTCGAAGCCGGCTCTACGCGATTGCGGCCAGTGCTGATGACGGCGGCTGCAATGGTGATCGGCATGGCGCCGATGGCGAGCGGACTCGGGGAGGGCGGCGAACAGAACGCCCCGCTTGGTCGCGCGGTGATCGGCGGGTTGTTGTTAGCGACTGTTGCCACGCTGTTCTTCGTGCCTGTCGTGTTCAGCCTGTTGCGGCGCCACGGCGTGCCAAAACCGAGGTTCGCTGATGACGGTGCAGTTCTTGCCACGGATTCCGCACGGCATTGATTCCACTTTTTGTGTTGGCAGTTCATGTTTCTTTGAAGAGGGGATGGAAATGAAAAAAGCAATCCTGATATGCCTGGTATTGATGCTGACCGCTTGTGCGCAATTGAATCGTCCCACCACGGATCAGCGGTTTGAATCCTTTCGGGTGGAGGTGAAGGCGGAGCGTGACACGGGCAAGATCAACTTCGTGGAAGAGCAGGAAAAACTGCGCGATCGCTATTGGCAGTTATATGGCAAGGATGCCAATAGCGCCGGCCATTTCGCTTTTTCGATTTCGTTGATGCGCAGCGCTCAGGAAGGTCATTTTCCGATGCAGGAAGCGCAAGCACTGATTGCTGCGCGCGAAGAGCAGATTTTCGCCCTGAAGATGGCTTCGAGACAGTGGCAGGCTGACTGCACCTACGATTGTCCGTGGAACTAAGGTTCTTGGATTATCATTTGCCGTTTGACGACTGTGGGAATGGCAAATGGGTGCTTCAGGTTTCATGGCGGTTGGTATCGGCGCCGCCCTCGGCGCTTGGTTGCGTTGGTGGCTTGGCGTAGTCCTGAATGCAGTCACCCCCAATCTTCCCCTCGGCACGCTGGCAGCCAACCTGATCGGCGGTTACCTGATCGGCGTGGCCGTGGAGTATTTTTCCCAACAAGGCGGACTTCCGGTCGAGATGCGCCTGTTCGTCATCACCGGATTTCTTGGCGGCCTGACGACTTTTTCTTCCTTTTCCGCGGAAGCGGTCGGCTTGCTGATGGAAAGCCGGTATACATGGGCGATCCTGCTGATCTCGAGCCATTTGCTCGGTTCGATCGTCATGACTGTGCTTGGGATTTTCACGGTACGTAGCGTGACTGCCTGACGGGTCACGACGGGGCTTCGTTAAAAAGCTTTCGCCCGGCCTCTATGACCTCAGAAGCGGTGAGGCCAGCAGGCCCGATGCCGGCGGCGACCAACCGGTCCGCGGCCAAGCCGTGCAGATGCACGCCGGCAAGCAGCGCAAGATAGGGATCACCGCCCTGTGCAGCGAGCGACGCGATGATGCCGGTCAGCACGTCGCCCATTCCGGCGGCGGCCATTCCGGGATTGCCGCTGGTGTTCACATACCAGTCACCGTTCTTCAGCGCACAGACGCTGCCGTTTCCTTTCAACACCACGGCTGCGTTGAATCGCGTTGACAGCGTGCGCGCGGCGACGATGCGGTCATGCTGGATTTTTTCCGTGCTGGTTGCGAGCAAACGGGCTGCCTCGGCCGGATGCGGGGTCAGAATCGACGCACTGGTGCGCGCGGCAAGGCTTTTCTGAAGTTTCGGGTGGGCCGCAACGAGGTTAAGCGCATCCGCGTCGAGAACCAGCGGCGCCTTGTGGGCAAGCGCGGCGGCAAGCGCGTGCTGCGCCGCCTGCGAGTCACCCAGGCCGGGCCCGACGGCGATGCAGTCCAGTCCCTCGATCTTCAGCAAGTCCTGCACGGGCCGGAGCATCAATTCCGGTTGCACGAGATCGACCGAAGGCGAGTCGGCGAACAATCCGACGAAGACACGTCCGGCCCCCAGTTTCAGGGCAGCCCGTCCTGCCAGTAACGCGGCGCCCACCATGCCGGGTGCGCCACCGACTATGCCGACATTGCCAAACATGCCCTTGTGGCTGTTGCGTCGTCGCAGTGGCAGCACGTTGGCGATCAGCGCGGATTCGATGCGCCAGCCTCGCGGTTCGGTAGTTTCCGGCAGATCGATGCCGAGCGATTCGAGATGGACTTCGCCGGCGTAGTCCGGGCCATCGAGCGTAAACAAACCCGCCTTCAGGCCGATGAACGTAAGTGTGTGGCGGGCCCGGGCCGCGCAGCCGAGCACGCGCCCGCTGTCGGCATGCAGGCCGCTCGGAATGTCGATGGCGAGAATGGGAACGCCGGAGGCATTGCTCCAGTTCACCAGTTCTGCATGCTTTCCGTCCAGCGGGCGTTCCAATCCGATGCCGAACAGCCCGTCGACAATCAGATGCCAGTCGCCTTTCGAAGGTATTGATTCCTGCAGGACGCCGCCCGCCGCACGCCAATCCGCCAGGGCTGCTTTGGCGTCATCCGGGAGTTTCGTTTCCGGTCCGGTAAATACGACAGCGACGTCGTACCACCATGCTTTGAGTTGGCGCGCAGCGACGAAGGCGTCGCCGCCGTTGTTACCGGGACCCGCAAGCAGAAGGACGCGTTTGCCGCGGTCCCCGAGCAACTCACGCGCGAGCTCGGCCACGGCGGCTCCTGCGAGCGCCATCAAGGGCGGCGGAGAAGGTTGCGACAGTACCGTCTGTTCGATCTCCCGGATTTCTTTTGCGAGAAATACCGGGGTAAATGCTTTAGACATAAGGGCAGTGTAAACCAGACTCAGCCGTGGGCGGGGGGCATTGTTCGGCGCGAAAGTATGGGTTTGTTCCTCTTCCACTATTCACTGGGACCGTCGTTGCGATGCGTCGACGGGACATCGTTGACAGCTATGTATTCATAGAGATTTCCCGTTGAACTGATCGAAAGGCCCAATTCCGCCGCGCGTACAGCGTCAGGTATAATTTCGCTTTGAATCTTTCCTGCCCGTGGAAATGCCCGACGTACTGACACTGCGGGGCCGCAACGCCCTGTCGAAATTCCGCCTCAAGAAGCTCAGCCAGGCCCTCAAGAGAACCGTCCCCGCTGTCAGCGCAATCACCGCGGAATACTGGCATTTCGCCGCGCTGAAGGCCTCGCTCCAGCCTCCGCAGCGCAAGATCCTCGAACGAATCCTTACCTATGGTCCGGCATCGGCCGAGGTTTCCGAAACCGGCCGGCTGCTTCTCGTCGTGCCGCGCCTGGGCACGATCTCGCCCTGGGCTTCGAAGGCCACCGATATCGCGCACTCCTGCGGGCTGGAAGCCGTGGAGCGAATCGAGCGTGGCGTGGCTTATTACGTCGGCACGATAAAGGGCAGATCGCTCGAACCGGCGCAGCAGGCGGCCCTGTTGCCGCTAATCCACGATCGCATGACCGAGACCGTGCTGGATTCGCTCGGGTCGGCATCGCAGTTATTCCAGCACTTTGCTGCCCAGCCATTGAAGACAATCGACCTGCTGTCCGGTGGCCGTGAAGCGCTGGAGCGGGCCAACCGGGATATGGGGCTGGCGCTGTCGGATGACGAAATCGACTATCTGTTAGAAAATTTCCGGCGCATGGCGCGCAACCCGACCGACGTCGAACTGCTGATGTTCGCGCAGGCCAACTCCGAGCATTGCCGGCACAAGATTTTCAACGCCGACTGGATTGTCGACGGCGAGAAGAAAACGCAGTCCCTGTTCGGCATGATCCGCCATACGCATGCGATGCATCCAGCCGGAACCGTAGTGGCGTATGCGGACAATGCCTCGATCATGGAAGGCGCCGAAATCGAGCGGTTCTATCCGGACGCGTCCGGGACTTACCGCTATGCCACCGAGCAGACGCACATCCTGATGAAGGTGGAAACGCACAATCATCCCACAGCAATTTCTCCGTTTGCCGGCGCAGCCACCGGATCCGGCGGGGAGATCCGCGACGAGGGGGCAACCGGCCGCGGCTCCAAGCCGAAAGCCGGATTGACCGGGTTTTCCGTTTCCCATTTGCGCATTCCCGGCTTCGAACAGCCGTGGGAGAAGAAAGCCATCGGCAAGCCGGAACGCATTGCGTCCGCGCTGCAAATCATGCTCGAAGGCCCGATCGGCGGAGCGTCGTTCAACAACGAATTCGGCCGCCCGAATCTGTGCGGCTATTTCCGGACTTTCGAGCAGTCGGTCGGCGGGGAGGTGCGCGGCTATCACAAGCCGATCATGCTGGCTGGCGGCGTCGGCTCGATTCCTGCCCTGCAATCGTTCAAGTCCAGCGTGCCGGCGGGCG
>JANXPQ010000446.1 GCA_025357235.1 Betaproteobacteria bacterium | reverse complement strand
TGTCATCGTCAAAGTGCGCAGACCGGGGATCAAGCGGCAGGTAGAGCAGGACATGCGCATCCTGGCTTTCCTGGTGCGCGCAGTCCTGATGATTGCGCCGCGTCTTCGACGTTTTGAGCCGCTCGGCCTGGTCAAGGAAATGCTCCACAACCTGCGCAAGGAAATCGATTTCCGGCAGGAAGCACGCAACATTCGCCGCTTCACCGACATATTCAAGGACTCTGCGACTATATTCGTGCCGGCCGCGATCGAGGGTATGCAAACCGAATGGGTTGCAGTCCAGCAGATGAGCGGCGGACTCAGAATCGATGATCCGCAGGTGCGCGAGCGGGGGCCCATGCTGGCCCAGGCATTCGTCGACGCCTATCTCAAGCAGTTCTTCTCCGTCGGGGTGTTCCATGGAGACCCACACCCCGGGAACCTTTTCGTCATGCTGGATGGTCGCATCTGCTTCCACGATTTCGGCCTGGTCGGGTTCCTAGACCACAACACCCGCCGCAACCTTGCCGCATTCATGCAGGCCTTCGTTTTGCAGGACACAGAATGGTTGCTCGATTCTGCGCTCGACCTTGGAATCCTCGCCGGCAACCTCGATCGCGATGTGTTTCTGGGAGAGCTGGAACAGCTCACGCAGGATTATGGGCAACTGCCGTTGAAGGAGTGGTCTTTTGCGGAAGCGCTGCTGCGCATCGCGCGCATGGGCCAGGGGCGCAATGTCCGCATCCCGCACAACCTTCTGGTGCTGATGCGTACCGTATTTCTCATGGAAAGCACGGTGCGCACGTTGGATCCGAATTTCAATCTGTTGGACGGCCTGCTCGCCAAGGCGCCCGAATTTTCCGGGAAGGCAATGGGTGAAGGCGGAAACGACAGCGGAATGCAGCGCCTCAAGTACGAGGCGGCCGTGGCATTCCGGCAGATACCCGATGGGTTGAGCAGTCTGATCCGCAACGCGCGCGCCGGAAAATTGGGAATCCGTCTGAATCATCACGGACTGGAGAACCTGGAAAGGCAAATCGAGCGCGCAAGCCGAAGGGTCGCTTTGTCGCTGGTAACGCTGGGGCTATACATCGCCGCATCACTTCTCATGCAGCACAGCATCGGCCCCCGGATCTTTGATTTCCCTCTGCTGGCCGCGCTTGGTTACGGACTGGCGTTATGGCTGACGTTCCACCTGATCAAAGGTGCCAGGAACATCGAAGAAAAGTAACGACCGCACGACAATGCATAGTTGCCCCGGCACAGGGAGGCCACTGCCATGCTGCCTTATCATTTCGAAAGTATCGTTGAAGTCAGCGCTGCCGCGGACGTAGTCTTCTCGTACTTGGATGACCACACCCGCTTGTCCGCTCACATGTCCGGATCATCCTGGATGATGGCGGGGTCTCGCATGGCGATTGAACTCGACGCCTCCGAAGGACGCGCCGTGGGCGCGACAATTCGCCTGAGAGGTCGAGTGCTAGGGATCCCCCTCTCCGTCGAGGAGATCGTTACGGAGCGGAAACCTCCGCTGCGCAAGGTTTGGGAAACCACAGGCGCGCCCAAACTCTTGGTAATCAGTCAATACAGAATGGGTTTCGAGATCACGCCCAAAGCCCAATCTTCGCAGCTTCGCGTGTTTATCGACTACGCCTTGCCCGATGGCTCGTTTTCACGCTGGCTCGGTCGTCTGTTCAGCGACTTCTACGCGCGCTGGTGCACGCAGCGTATGGCCCATGATGCAGCAATGCACTTCCGGAGACGAGAGTAAGCATCTTGCGACTTACGCGTTGGATTTCGAAATTGCCGGACACGCCAGAGTTCGGTGTCCTCGTCTTTTCGTTTCTACTCAATCTGGTCTGGGAGGTCTGGCAGGTCCCATTCTTTCGGGGAATGGCCGATCAGCCGCACTGGAGTGGCGTAAAGGCCTGCACGCTGGCGACCCTTGGAGACTCGGGAATCGCCTTGTCTGCCTTCTGGGTAACGGCCATATACGCGCGGACCAGAGGCTGGATTTTGGAACCGCACAAACTGGATTTCGCGATTTTTGTCGGTGTTGGTGTCGTCGCGACGATCCTTCTCGAAACGCTGGCCACAGATGTCCTCGATCGCTGGGCTTATGGCGACAACATGCCCCGTCTGCCGTTTCTGGGAACCGGGCTGCTACCCGTTATTCAGTGGCTGGCAATTCCACCTCTCGTTCTCTGGCTCGTGCACCGTCAGATCGGCACAAGATCTCCTGAGTAGGGCGCCAGGAAAGCGACGAGACATCAGGCCGGCAGCATGATCCCATCCTTACGGGAGGTAGAAATCCTCGATATGAGCGATGCAACGGTCGCAAAAAAGGCGAAGGGCTATGGTATTGGGAGTAACCCGGCCGTCGTTATCGATGGAAAGGTGGCCGACTGTTTTGTGGGCCGGGCACCAAGAGAAGCCATTCTGCGGGCGGCTGGTATAGGCAAGCCTCCACTTCCGATCCCCTTGATCGCGACTACCTGAAAGCGCCGAAGCGGGCACATCGCGTGGAACCGGCATGGGTCTCGGACCGCCTGTGCTGGACCGGCGTCGCCCGCAAGGACCTGCGCGACCTGTTTCCCTGCCTTACACCGACGAAACGGTGGGGCACGTCGCCACGCGGGTGCGCGAGGTACAGGATTTCCTCGGCCGCCAGACCCTGCTCGAAAATGTGTCGAGTTACGTGTCCTTCCGCGATTCCGAGATGAGCGAATGGAATTTTCTATCCGAGATAGCGCGACGCGCCGACTGCCATGTACTGCTGGACGTGAACAACATCTACGTCAGCAAGCTGCAGCATTGCTGCGCGGCTGGGTCGAGGAAGGCTGGATACTGGTGAGTGCCGGTTAGGCAACATCCGAACATCGTTCGCACGACCGGCTTCTACAATCCCGTCAATAAGGCTATATTAGCTGCTATGCGCAGCGATTCCCGATCCGTCATAGCGTTGACGCTCATCGTACTCATGTTGAACACTCTCACTTGGAGCGTGAGCGCGGAGGCGTTTGCGGACTGGTTCGCTACGGAACTGGCAATGGAAGACGTCGGCCCGACCAATTCAAATGGACCCGACGACAACGATATTTCGCAGAATATGGATAGTCACTGCAACAGCGGATGCCACGCGCCCAACCTCATGCAGGGGCTCACCCATACAGCAGTTATTGTTCATTTGCCCCTCCCGTCATTTACCATTCCACAAGTTGTGGTTTTTTGTTCGGCTAATACACCGAACGCTCTTTATCGTCCTCCTCGTACCTTCTTTCTAGCCTAGCTTTATCCATATGTTCGACCGAATGCCGGACGGCTTTGACGTCCGGCTGCGCGGTCATGCTAGATAGGAGAGTGTCATGCGGGGTCTTTTCTTCCCTCTCGCGCGGTCTCGCCGCTCATTTGTAAGTGAGCTGGCGCCGTTCTTGTTTGTAGTCGTTGCGAATGTATCGGTTTTTCCCATGTCTTGGGCCGAGGCCCTGACGCTGGAGGATGCATCGGTGCTTGCGGAGCAGGCCAATCCGGAGCTTCGTGCGGCAAAAAGTGAGCTTGCTGCAATAGAGGGTCAACGTAAGGATTCGCAGGGATTGCTATGGAACAACCCGCAACTCAGCAGCGATCTAACTCGACGACGGGAGGTGCAGACCGGACTACCGGCGCAGACATTCGGAGAGTGGAATGTCGGGATAGCACAGACTTTTGAGTTGGCCGGTCAGCATGGTTACCGTCGTGATGCCGCTCAATTCGATGTTCAGGCAATTAACGAAAGAATCGAAGAGCTTCGGCGCCAGATTCGTGCTGGAGTCGCCGAGCGCTTTACGCGTCTGCTTGCGCTTCAGAAACGGGCGGAATTGGAGCGGGAGGCATTGCGGCTCCTTGAGGATGCTGCCTCGGCTGTAAAGAAGCGGGTCAAAGCCGGAGAAGATAGCCGTCTCGACGGAAATGTCGCGACCGTTGAGGCAGAGCGATCAGTGAATCAGTTGGCAGTGCTGTCCGAGCAACTCGTAGAGACACGCACCGAGCTGGGCGCGTTCATACAATTGCCACCGAGCGATCTTCCAGAGGCAGTAGGAAGCCTTGACGTCAATCGACCTACTTACACGTTGCAAACCCTATTGGACAGCGCGGCGAGCCGCCCCTTATTTCGCGCGCTCAATTTTCGGGAACAAGCGGCCAGAAGCAAACTGGCCCTGGAGCGCGCGTCAACTTATCCAGATGTGACCGTTGGTGTCACCACTGGTCGAGAAGGTCCCGGCGAGGCAAGGCAATCCCTCACCATGCTGTCATTCTCTGTGCCATTGCCCATGTTCAAGCGCAACGCGGCCGGTGTGGGCCGGGCAACAACAGAGCTTACACAGGTGCAAATCGAGAAACAGACATCAACACGCAATACGCAAGCGCAGGTGCGTGCGTTTTGGCAGCGGCGGGAAAGTCTTCAGACGCGTGTAGATCGTCTTACCGAATCGGTATTGCCCAAGCTTGACGAAAATCAGCGTCTTTCCTCCATCTCGTACCGTGTCGGTGAAATCAATCTGCTGCAGTTAATCCTCGTAAATCGGCAACTTCTTGACGCACGACGGGATCTTCTTGAGGCCACTTCCGAGCTTCGACTACTTACCATTGCACTGGAAGCGGCTGCCGGCTGGCCCATCGATGGAGGCCGCCCGTGAGCGACGACACTGAACGCGTGAACCAAGCAGGTATTGGCGTGCAAACTTCAATGAAAACCAACCCATTGACGCATTTTGTTCTTGTTGCGGTAATCCTTGCCGGTGTCCTCGTTTCCGCATGCGGCAAGGCCGACCCGTCCTCGCAGACCGGCAAGGAGAAAGTTGGCTCGTTGAAGGAGTCGGACGAAAAGAAAGGCCGCAAGCCCGATGAGAAAACCGAAAAAGGCGAAAAAGGCGAGAAAGGCGAGAAAGGCGAGAAAGAGCGGGGCGAACGCGGCAACGTAAAGCTTTCCGACGACGAAATTCGGAACGCAGGCGTTAAGGCCGAAGAAGTAACGCTTAGTAGCGTAAACGCCCAACTGATTCTGACCGCAACCATTCACATCAATCAGGATCGGCTCGTTCATGTCGCGCCCAGGGTGCCGGCGCGGGTGGTGAAGGTTCAAGCCAATCTAGGCGACAAAGTCAAAGCGGGCCAGCCGCTCGCGCTCTTGGACAGCATGGAGTTGGGCGAGGCGAACTCGGTCTACAAGCAGGCGCGGAGCCAATTCGCCTTGGCCGAGGCCGACTACGAACGGGCGAAGAAGCTCAAGGTCGACGACATCATCCCGGAAAAGGAGTTTATTCGCGCCCGCAGCGAGTACGAAAAAGCCAAGGCCAGCTTACTTGCCGCCGATGAGAGGCTTCGCCTCTTTGGCGTTACGCAGGCTGCATCGGGGGCGGACCCGCCTTCTGTGTTTCCGCTGCATGCTCCATTTGCCGGGACGATTGTCGAAAAGAAAGCCGTGCTTGGTGAATTGGCACAACCGGATAAGAGCATCTTTACCGTCGCAGACTTGTCTACCTTGTGGATCGAAGCGAATTTGTTCGAAAAGGATTTGGCAAAGATTCGAATCGGGGCGCCGGCCGCCGTGACCGTGACAGCCTATCCGGACGAGACTTTCCGCGGCAAGGTCACTTATATCAGCAGCATGGTGGATAAGGATAGCCGAACGGTACAGACCCGGGTCGAAGTCTCTAACGCAGCCGGACGGTTGAAACCGGAAATGTTCGCCACCGTCGCCATTGATACGGGAAGCACGAGCAAACAATTGTACGTATCGGACAAAGCGGTGCTGCTCGTCAATGGCATGCCGACCGTTTTTGTCGATCAAGATGGCGAGTACGAACCGCGCCCTGTCGAGATCGGAGAGAAGTCTGCCGGGCAGATTGTCATTAATGCAGGTATCAAGGCGGGCGAATGGGTGGTGATCTCGGGCGCCTTTGCGGTCAAAGCGAAGATGCTTAAGTCGCAGATCAGTGATACGGATTGAGTGGCCATCATGCTCAACTCAATAGTCGATGCGGCTCTGCGCTACAAGGTACTGGTCCTGGTTGGTTTCCTGCTTATCGTGGTTTTCGGGGTGCGAGCATTTCTTCTGGTGCCGGTGGATGCCTTTCCGGACGTGACTCCCGTGCAGGTCAATGTTTACACGGAGTCGCCAGGTCTAGCTTCTGAGGATGTGGAAAAACTCATCACGTTCCCGATCGAGACCTCCATGGCAGGGCTGCCAGGCGTCCATGAAATTCGTTCCGTGTCCCTGTTTGGACTGTCCTATGTCAGTGTCTATTTTAAGGACGACGTGGACATCTACTTCGCCCGCCGCCTCGTTGGCGAGAAGTTACTCGAGGCAAAACAACGCATCCCCGAAGGCTATGGCGAACCAACGCTGGGGCCCAACACCTCCGCACTGGGTCAGGTTTTTTGGTACACCCTCGAGTCGGCTGACAAAAAACTCAACTCAATGGATCTGCGCACTCTGCAGGACTGGAACATTCGCTTGCTCTTACGCACCGCCGCCGGGGTGGACGACGTGATTAGCTGGGGAGGGGACGAGAAGCAGTTTCAGGTGCTCGTTCAGCCGCAGAAGCTGATCAAATATGGGCTGACTTTCAAGAGCGTTATGGAAGCGATTGCCGCTAATAACCAACAGGTGGGTGGCCAATACGTCAACCTGGGCCCGGAGCAATACCTGGTAAGAGGCCTTGGCCTACTCAACAACAGCCGCGAGATCGAAAACGTAGTTGTGGCCCAGCGTGAAGGCGCTTCAATTTATTTGCGCGACGTTGCGGACGTAAAGGAAGGTGCCGCCCTGCGTTTCGGCGCCGTGATGCGCGACGGCAAGGAGGTAGTGATCGGTCAGGCCCTCGCGCGGATCAATGAAAACGCAAAAAACGTAGTTGATGCGGTCAAGGTTAAGTTGAAAGTAGCACAGCAAGCACTCCCGGCCGGCGTGACCATCAACACGGTCTATGATCGGACCGAGTTGGTCAACAAAGCACTCTCGACAGCGGAACGAGCACTTCTGGAAGGCTCAATTCTGGTGGCACTGGTGTTGTTCTTATTTCTTGGTGAAGTGAGATCTGCAGTCGTCGTCGTGATGACACTACCGCTGGCAATGCTGATTGCATTTATCCTTATGCAGTATTTCGGCTTGTCCGCGAATTTGATGTCGCTGGCCGGACTTGCAATTGGCATCGGCATGATGGTAGACGGAGCCGTGGTTTTGGTCGAGAACAGTTTCCGGCTTCTTTCTCATCACGCAGGGCAGAAGATCGATCGTACGCAAATTATCCTAAATGCTGCGCGCGAGGTCGTAAATCCCATCTCCTTCGCGATTCTGATCATCATCGTCGTGTTTTTACCGCTGTTCTCTCTGACTGGCCTGGAGGGAAAACTTTTCAAGCCGATGGCACTTACCATCTCATTTGCGATGGCCGGGTCGCTGGTATTGAGTCTGACGCTGGTGCCGGTACTAGCGGCACTGATACTCAAAGCAAAGCTAGAAAAGGATACATTTGTTGTGCGTCATGCCAAGCGTTGCTATCGGCCAATGCTCGCTTGGGCGCTTGACCATAAGGCGATTGCTATTGGCGCAGCCGTGATACTCCTAGCCGTATCGGCGGCGATATTCCCCTTTCTGGGGAAGGAATTTATGCCGACATTGCAGGAAGGGACGTTGATATTCAGGGTGACGGGTATTCCATCGACCTCGCTCGAGGAGACCATCCGGATTGCGCAACGCCTCGATGCCGTGTTAAAGGAAAAATTTCCGCAGGTTAAATCTACGCTTGCCACGATCGGCCGATCGGAAAAAGGGGATGTGGCCGATGCCAACTACATGGAAGTCTTGATCGATACAAAGCCGGAAAACGACTGGCCGAAGAGGATTAGCATGCCCGAGCTGACCAAACAAATGCAGGAAACACTGGAGAAGGCCATTCCCACGGTGGTATTTGGCGCTACGCAACCCATCCAGATGCGCGTTGAGGAGCTTATTTCCGGCGTCCGCGCAACCCTCGCCCTGAAAATATACGGCGAAGACTTGGCGATGCTCGACAAACTTGCGCATGACATGAAAGCGGTGTTAGGGAAGGTGCGCGGTGCGGCCGATCTTTCTTTGGAAGCCAACAAAGGAAAACCGCAAATTGTGATCAAGGTCAATCGCGAGGAAGCGGCACGTTATGGCATTAATGCCGATGAAATCCTGCAAGTCGTCCATGCCGGCATTGGTGGCAAGGCGGTCAGCGCCGTTATTGATGGGGTAAAGCGCTTTGATATTCAGGTTCGCCTCGACGCGAGTTTCCGGGATAGTGTTGAATCGATCAGCAATATTCCTATTCGCACCCAGGCGGGCGCATTGGTGCCCCTCGCAAGCGTAGCGACCATTGAGGTCACCGAAGGCTATTCGTTCGTGCGACGCGAACAACTACAGCGCTACGCGGTTATTCAACTCGATGTGAAGGGCCGCGATGTGGACGGGTTCGTGAAGGAGGCGGAGGCCAAAATACGCGACCAAATAAAACTGCCCGCTGGCTACTGGATGGAATGGGGTGGGGCTTTCGAAAATCAGCAACGTGCGTTGACCCGGTTGGCTGTCATCGTGCCGCTGACCATCGGACTGATCTTCATTCTGCTCTATACCGCGTTCAATTCCGTAGCCCACGCCACCATGATCATTGCCAATGTACCGTTTGCCGTTATCGGGGGCGTTCTGGGCCTGGCGGTGACCGGCCAGTATGTGTCGGTCCCGTCAGCGATCGGCTTCATTGCCGTGTTCGGTGTGGCCATGCTGAACGGCATCGTGCTGGTGTCGTTCATGAATCATCTCCGGGCGCAAGGGTGCACCGTGCGAGAGGCGGTGGAGCAAGGGGCAGCACTTCGTTTGCGACCGGTGCTCATGACAGCAACAGTGGCCATTCTTGGCCTGGTTCCCATGCTTTTCGCCAGCGGTGTTGGTGCGGACACACAGCGGCCATTAGCCACTGTCGTCGTTGGCGGACTATTTACTTCAACGGCATTGACACTGCTTCTCTTGCCGTTGATCTATGAATGGGTGGAAGTGCGGCGAGAAGCACGCTCGATACGAGAGAACGATGAGTCGACCTCGCAGGCGCTGCGTTGAACGAGGCAATTGATTATCGAAAGAGCTGCCAACGAGGCTTCTGCGGACCTCTTGCGCACCCAATCTATCCGCAGCCTACTAAAGGAGAGGAGCCAGCATGAGTAGAAACAAATCAATCATCGCTAGCCTAGTCGTTTTTATTGCATTCGGAATA
>JANXPQ010000560.1 GCA_025357235.1 Betaproteobacteria bacterium | reverse complement strand
GTCGGCTCTCCGGGCACCGGCAAGACGCTGCTCGCCAAGGCGATCGCCGGCGAAGCGAAAGTCCCGTTCTTTTCGATCTCGGGCTCCGATTTCGTCGAGATGTTCGTAGGCGTCGGCGCCGCGCGTGTCCGCGACATGTTCGAGCAGGCGAAGAAGAGCGCGCCGTGCATCGTGTTCATCGACGAAATCGACGCGGTCGGGCGCCAGCGCGGCGCAGGACTGGGCGGCGGCAACGACGAGCGCGAGCAGACGTTGAACCAGTTGCTGGTCGAGATGGACGGCTTCGAAGGCAATGCCGGCGTGATCGTGATCGCCGCGACCAACCGCCCCGACGTGCTCGATCCGGCGCTGATGCGGCCGGGACGCTTCGACCGCCAGGTTGTCGTGCCGCTGCCCGACATCCGCGGCCGCGAACAGATCCTCATGGTGCATATGCGCAAGGTTCCGGTCGCCCCCGATGTGCGCCCGGACATCCTCGCGCGTGGCACGCCCGGATTTTCCGGCGCCGATCTTGCCAACCTGGTGAATGAATCGGCCCTGTTCGCCGCGCGCGGCAACAAGCGCCTGGTGGACATGGACGATTTCGAGCGCGCCAAGGACAAGATCATGATGGGCGCGGAACGCAAGTCCATGGTGATGCCGGAGCACGAGCGCCGCAATACCGCGTACCACGAGTCCGGTCATGCGGTCGTTGCCCGTTTGTTGCCGAGGACCGATCCGGTACACAAAGTTACCATCATTCCGCGCGGGCGCGCACTGGGCGTGACCATGCAATTGCCGCAGGAAGACCGCTACAGCATGGATCGCGAGCAGATCCTGCAGAATATCGCCGTGCTGTTCGGCGGGCGCATTGCCGAAGAAGTCTTCATGAAACAGATGACCACCGGCGCATCCAACGATTTCGAGCGCGCAACCGAAATGGCACGGCGCATGGTGACCCAGTGGGGCATGAGCGACCATCTCGGCCCGATGGTCTACGGCGAGAACGAGGGTGAAGTCTTCCTCGGCCGTTCGATCACGACGCACAAGAACGTTTCCGAGGCGACCATGCAGCAGGTCGACGCGGAAATCCGGCGCATCATCGATGGGCAATACGCGCTTGCGCGCAAGCTCATCGAAGACAACAGCGACAAGGTCGAAGCCATGGCCAAGGCGCTGATGGAGTGGGAAACCATCGACGCAGACCAGGTCAACGACATCATGGAAGGCCGTCCGCCGCGTCCGCCCAAGCCGCCGGCAAACACGCAGACGCCACCGCCGTCGCAAGGTAGTGCTACGGCGCCGGTAACGGCTACGCCGGCGCGGGAAGCATAATCGCCCCGTGAGGGGTAAGGAGAGGGGGGTGAGGGGTAACATCCTCGCCCCTTTTCATTTCTTGAATTCACGTTTGTGCATCGACAACCCTGGCCCATGGACAGCGGCACTGTGATGGCTTTTCCTCAATCCTCGCCCCTCAACCCTCACGCCGTTCTCAAGCTCGGCCGCTTCGCGCTGTCGCTCGAGCGCCCGCTCATCATGGGCATCGTCAACGTCACGCCGGACTCGTTTTCCGACGGCGGCAAGTTCCTCGATTCCGGCCGGGCCGTGGACTACGCCAGGCAATTGGTCGAGGAAGGCGTCGACATCCTCGACATCGGCGGTGAATCGTCGCGGCCCGGCGCGGCGCCCGTCACAGTCGACGAAGAACTGCGGCGTATCCTGCCGGTGCTGGAAAAGTTCGTGGAATCGCCGGTGCCGGTGTCCGTGGACACCTGCAAACCGGAAGTCATGCGCCGTGCGATTGCCGCCGGTGCTGCGATGATCAACGATATTTTTGCCCTTCGAGCGCCGGGCGCGCTCGATGCGGTAGCCGATTCGGCAGCCGGGGTCTGCCTGATGCACATGCAGGGCGAGCCGCGCGCCATGCAACAGGCACCGCATTATCGCGATGTGGTCGGCGAAGTGGAGGCTTTTCTGGCCGACCGCGTTGCCGCTGCGGTTGCCGCCGGAATCGGGCGCGAGCGCATCGTGCTGGATCCGGGCTTCGGTTTCGGCAAGACGCCGCAGCACAATCTCGAACTCATTCGTGCGCTGCCCCGGTTGCGCGAGTCCGGGTATCCGCTGCTTGCCGGGCTGTCGCGCAAGGCGCTATTCGGTAAAATTGTCGGGCGCAAAGCGGCGGAGCGCATCCATGCGAGCGCGGCAGGCGCATTGCTGGCGGCACAACGCGGCGCGGCCATCGTCCGCGTGCACGACGTGGCCGCGACCCGCGACTGCCTGCTGGTATTGCGCGCGATAGAGGACACAGCTTTCTCATTTCCATGAAGAAGACCAGAAAATATTTCGGTACCGATGGCGTGCGCGGACGCGTTGGCGAATCGCCGATCACGCCCGATTTTATCATGCGCCTTGGGCATGCCGCAGGCAAGGTACTCGCGGCGGGACGGGGTGCGCCGAACGGCGAGCATGCCGCGGTACTCATCGGCAAAGACACGCGCATTTCTGGTTACATGCTGGAGTCCGCGCTGCAAGCGGGCCTGTCCGCGGCCGGTGTGGATATCTATCTGGCCGGACCAATGCCGACTCCCGCGGTCGCCTATCTCACGCGGACGCTGCGCCTGCAGGCGGGCATCGTCATCTCGGCTTCCCACAATCCGTTCGAAGACAACGGCATCAAATTTTTCTCCGCGGATGGCAACAAGCTGCCGGATGCGGTCGAGCATGCGATCGAAGCACGGCTGGACCAACCGCTCGAGATCATGCCTTCCGCGCAACTGGGCAAGGCGCGCCGCCTGAATGACGCCGCGGGGCGCTACATCGAGTTCTGCAAAAGTACCTTCCCCAACAATCTTGACCTGCGCGGACTGAAGCTGGTGGTGGATTGCGCGCACGGTGCGACCTACCACATCGCGATGCATGTGTTTCACGAATTGGGGGCAGAGGTTATTTCCATCGGCGTGCAGCCGGACGGAATTAATATCAACCGCGATTGCGGCGCGACGCATCCGCAGGCGCTGGCGAAGGCGGTGAAATCGCATCGCGCGCACCTCGGCGTTGCATTCGACGGCGATGGCGACCGCCTGACGATGGCGGACCAGGACGGCAGGCTCTATGACGGCGATCAACTGCTGTTCGTCATTGCGCAGTTTCGCAGGAAGCACAAATTGCTTAAAGGCGGCGTGGCCGGCACGCTGATGACTAACCTCGGCATGGAACAGGCGCTCGCCGGACTCGGCATCCCGTTTGCGCGCGCGCCCGTAGGCGACCGCTATGTCCTGGAAAAGTTGGTCGAGAAGGGCTGGCAGCTGGGCGGTGAGAATTCGGGCCACATCATCTGCCTCGACAAGCACACGACCGGCGACGGCATCGTGTCCACGCTGCAGGTCTTGCATGCATTGAAGGTCGAAGGCAAGGGACTCATGCAATTGTGCGGTGGCATGCATCTCTATCCGCAGGTACTGCTGAACGTCAAAACCGGCAAAGGCTATGACTTCGAGGCCGACGACAAGGTGGGCGCCGCGCTCAAGGCGACGCAGGCCAGGCTCGGCGAGAAAGGCCGGGTGTTGTTGCGCGCGTCCGGCACCGAACCGGTCATCCGCGTTATGGTGGAGGGGGAAGGGCGCGGTTTCATTTCGGAACTGGCGGAGTCGCTGGCGCATACCATTCGCCGACAAACCGGCGGTTGAGGGGTGCTACAGGCGCGGTGCGGGTCGCATCGGGCAGGCCGTGCAATGAAGTTGTCACATTTCGTCCATAGAATCGCGCCGTTCAGATTCAAACCCCTTACCTAAGGAGAGTGCCCTCATGTTCAAGACCCCCCGCATCGCACTTGCAGCCACGGCGGCTGCGTTCGCGGGCGCCCTGTGCATCGTGACGCCAGCGGCGCACGCGCAGCTGGTAAAAGTGGACGGTTCCAGCACGGTATTCCCGATCACCGAGGCCATGGCCGAGGACTTCCAGAAGTCCAAGAAGGGCAAGGTGAAAGTCACGGTGGGCATCTCTGGAACCGGCGGCGGCTTCAAGAAGTTCTGTCGTGGGGAGACCGACATATCCGACGCTTCGCGTCCGATCCTGAAAAAGGAAATGGACGATTGCAAGGCGGCCGGCGTGCAATACATCGAACTGCCGGTTGCCTATGACGCGCTGACCGTGGTCATTCACCCGGACAACACATGGGCGCGGACACTGACGGTGGCCGAACTGCGCAAAATGTGGGAAGCGGGTTCACAGGGCAAGGTCAAGACCTGGAAGCAGGTAAACCCCGCCTGGCCGGACCAGCCGCTGAAGCTGTTCGGCCCGGGCGCCGACTCGGGAACCTTCGACTATTTCACCGAGGCGATCAATGGCAAGGCCAAATCCAGCCGCGGCGACTTTACCGCGTCCGAGGACGATAACGTCCTGGTGCAGGGGGTATCCCGCGACGTCAATGCTCTGGGCTATTTCGGCTATTCCTATTACCTCGAAAACAAGGATAAGCTGCATGCCGCGAAAATCGTGGAAAAGACCGGTCCGGGAGTCGAACCCTCGTTCGAGTCGGTGATCAACGGCACCTACCAGCCACTGGCCCGCCCGATCTTCATCTACATCAATTCCAAGGCGCTGGATCGGCCGGAAGTGAAGGAATTCGTCGAGTTTTACATGAAGAGCGCGGAAACGCTGGTGCGCGAGGTGAAATACGTGCCGCTGCCGGCCAAGGCCTACGCGTATAACATCGAGCATGCCAACAAGAAGGTGCTCGGCACCAAGTTCGGCGGCGAAAACAAGGTCGGCCTGACCATCGAGCAGCTGATGCAGCTTGAAGCCAAGCTCTGAGCCGTACCGGTAGAATCAAGCTGCGGGAGGGGACGCACCCCTCCCGTTTTTTGCCCGGGCTGCGGGTATCGCGAGAAATCTGTACTATATTTTCCTCGGTTCCGAACCGATGAGCGCCGTCGCACATACCCAGAGATTGAATCCCTTGGCGGACCACACAGTCAGCGCGCGGCTCGCGAAGAAGAAGACCCGGCATGTTCGCGAGCGGTTGATCGAGGGTGTTCTTTTCCTGTCGGCGTCGGTTTCGGTCGCCATCACGGTCGGCATCGTGGTCATCCTGGTGAGCGAGTCGTACCAGTTATTCCAGCATATTTCGCTGGTCGATTTCCTGACCGACGACCAATGGACGCCACTGTTCGACGACGCCCACTACGGCATCAAGGTGCTGCTGTCGGGCACGATTGTGAGTTCGTTCGTCGCGCTGGCCGTGGCCATCCCGCTCGGCACCATGATCGCCATTTATCTGTCGGAATTCGCGCCTTTCTCGGTGCGCGAAATCGCCAAGCCGTTTCTCGAACTGCTGGGGGGCGTGCCGACCATCGTCTACGGCTATTTCGCCCTGCTCTACGTGACGCCTGCGCTGCAATACTTCTTTCCCGGGCTGCCCGGGTTCAATCTTCTGTCGGCCGGGCTGGTCATGGGCATCATGATCATTCCCTACGTCAGTTCGGTTTCCGAGGATGCGATGCGCTCGGTGCCGATGGCAATGCGGGAAGGTTCCTATGCGATGGGTGCGACGCGCTTTCAGACCGCGGTTCGTGTGATCACGCCCGCGGCTTTTTCCGGCATCGCCGCTGCTTACATTCTGGGCATCTCGCGCGCAGTCGGAGAAACCATGATTGTGGCCGTGGCTGCAGGCATGCAGCCCAATCTCACCTGGAATCCGGCGGAACCGGCGGCTACCATCACTGCTTACATCGTGCAGGTCGCTCTGGGCGATCTGCCCCATGGCAGCATCGGCTACCAGACCATATTCGCGGCCGGCCTGACCCTGATGCTGCTGACGCTGTTCTTCAACGTCGTCGGCCACTTCATGAAGCGCCGTTACCGGCAGGCATACTGACATGGCCGACATGACCGTAGCGGAAATCCGGGCGCTTATCACCAAGCACAAGCGCTGGGACCTGATATTCGCGACCGTGGGCGTGCTTGCCTTGATGGTGGGCGTACTGACCTTCGTTGCCCTGTTCGCCGGCATGGTGATGGACGGCGCGCATCGGCTGTCCTGGGATTTCTTCGTCAACTTCCCTTCGCGCCGCGCCGAGAACGCAGGCATCCTGTCGGCGTGGGTCGGCAGCACGCTGGTGATGCTGGTGACCGCAGTCACCGCCATCCCGGTGGGTGTGGCGGGTGCGGTTTATCTCGAAGAATACGCACCGAAGAACTGGATGACGGACATCATCGAGATCAACGTCACCAATTTGGCCGGCGTGCCTTCGATCATTTACGGCCTGCTGGCGCTGGGTCTGTTCGTTTACAAGTTCGGCTTCGGGCAGAGCATTTTGTCCGCCGGGCTGACCCTGGCGCTGCTAATCCTGCCGGTCGTGATCGTCGCCACCCGCGAGGCGATCCGCTCGATTCCCGGCGTGATTCGCGAAGGCGCCTACGCGCTCGGCGCCACCAAATGGCAGACCACGGCGGACCATATCCTTCCGTACTCCATTCCGGGGATCCTCACCGGCGTGATCATCGGCCTGGCACGCGCGATCGGCGAGACCGCGCCGATCATCACCATCGGCGCGCTGACCTTCATCGCGTTTCTGCCGCCGGCGCCTTTCACGGGCGATCCGCCGGCCGGGCCGTTCGACTGGCTGTTCGCGCCGTTCACGGTGATGCCGATACAGATGTTCAACTGGACCTCGCGGCCGGAAGCCGCCTTCCATCAGAATGCCGCGGCAGCGGGCCTGGTGCTGGTGGTGATGACGCTGTCGATGAATGCACTGGCGATCTACATCCGCTACCGACTCAGAAAAAAAATCAAGTGGTGAGAATCCAGAATGCCCAAGATTACTGACGGACCCTCCGCACAGGCCAATCTCGTACTCAAGGCGGAAGCGCGCGGATTGAATTTCTTCTACGGCGCTTTCCAGGCATTGAAGGGCATCAACATGCCGATCTACGACAAGAAGGTCACCGCGCTGATCGGGCCTTCCGGATGCGGCAAGTCGACGTATCTGCGCTGCTTCAACCGCATGCACGATCTCTATCCGGGCAACCGCTACGAGGGAGAGATCCGGCTGCATCCGGACAATACCAACCTGCTGAACCCGCAGGTCGATCCGATCGAAGTGCGCATGCGCATCAGCATGGTGTTCCAGAAGCCCAATCCTTTTCCGAAATCCATCTACGAGAACGTCGCATACGGACTGCGTGTGCGCGGTGTGCGCGGCGTAGCCAACATCGACGAGAAGGTCGAGCAGGCATTGCGCGGTGCTGCGCTGTGGGACGAGGTCAAGGACCGGCTCAACGACCTGGCTTTCAATCTTTCCGGCGGCCAGCAGCAGCGCATGTGCATTGCGCGCGCACTGGCAACCGAGCCCGAAATCCTGCTGTTCGATGAACCGACTTCCGCGCTGGATCCGATCGCCACCGCCAGCATCGAGGAACTCATCGCCGATCTGAAACACAAGGTCACGATCCTGATCGTGACCCACAACATGCAGCAGGCTGCGCGCGTGTCGGATTTCACCGCGTATATGTATCTCGGTGAAATGATCGAGTTCGACGCCACCGATACCATCTTCATCAAGCCCAAGAACAAGGCCACCGAAGACTACATCACGGGAAGGTTCGGCTGAGGCGAACCGCTCGTGCTGTAGCGGCGGACACTAACTTTCAAGTTACGTGGTAGCCACTACATTGCTGGTCGCTTCGGCTAACGAATCGATCGCCGCTGTCTGCTGGACGGCGTCAGGCCGTCATGGCATTGCCACCCGTTTCTCGCCGGAACGCGGCCAACATTGACCCCCCCTTGCCCTGACGGGTAAAATTCACCAGTTTTTTCGGTGGGATAGCGCATGCGGCAGCGGCTGGCGGTGGGCAACTGGAAGATGCACGGTAATCTTCCGGAAAACTGGGCCCTCCTCGACAAGGTCGCGGCGGCGGCGGGTGGTCTCAGCAGGGCAATTGCATCGGTTTGCGTCCCTTTTCCCTATCTGGCCCAAGCCCAGTCGGTATTGGCGGGGTCGAAGGTGGCTTGGGGCGGCCAGAATGTCAGCCAACATCCCAAAGGAGCGTTTACCGGTGAAGTTTCCGCCGGAATGCTGCGCGAATTTGGCTGCCGCCATGTCATTGTCGGACATTCCGAGCGCAGGCAGTTGTTCGGCGAGGATGACGCCACCGTTGCGCTAAAGGCCGGGGCCGTGTTGGCCGAAGGCATGGTACCGATCATTTGCGTCGGTGAAACGCTGGCGGAGCGTGAGCGGGGCGTGACGGAAGAAGTGGTCGGCCGTCAGCTTGGTGTGGTGGCGGATCGGCTCGGGGCCGAAGGATTGAAAGCGTCGATACTGGCATACGAGCCGGTCTGGGCGATCGGCACGGGCAAGACGGCAACGCCGGAACAGGCACAGGCCGTGCATGCCTACCTGCGCGGAGCCCTGGCCCGCTGTGATAAAAGTATCGCCGCGTCGATGCCGATCCTGTACGGCGGCAGCGTCAAGGCGGCCAATGCGGCAGAGTTGTTCGGCATGCAGGATGTGGACGGCGGACTGATCGGCGGCGCTTCTCTGGTGGCCGAGGAATTTCTCGCCATCTGCCAGGCGGCAGATGGTTGAAACGACGGGATGACTAAATGGAAACCTTGATTCTGATTCTTCATGTACTGGCCGCGTTGTGCGTGATCGGCCTGGTGCTGCTTCAGCACGGCAAAGGTGCGGACATGGGCGCGGCCTTCGGCAGCGGTTCCGCCGGCAGCCTGTTCGGCTCCAGCGGATCGGCCAACTTTCTGAGCCGGACCACGGGTATCCTGGCGGCAGTGTTTTTCCTGACCAGCCTCGGGCTTACCTACGTATCGAGCCACAAGGGCCGGCCGGAAGGCGTGATGTCGACGCATCAGGAATCACCGGTCGAACCGGCAAAGAGCGTTCCGGTGCCGGGTGTTCCGGTGCCGGGTGCTCCGGCATCACAGCCGGCCGGTGGCGATTCGAAGGCGAACGAAATACCGAAGTAACGGCGAGACGCGGGAAGTGAGGCGCAAGTCCCTCGAGCTTGCAGCAGATCGGCCTCACGCCCGGCGCCTCAAGGCAATGCCGACGTGGTGAAATTGGTAGACACGCCATCTTGAGGGGGTGGTGGGGAAACCCGTGGGAGTTCGAGTCTCCCCGTCGGCACCAAATGAGAGCGGGCAATGCTTGAGCAGTACTTTCCGATTCTGCTGTTCATTTTCGTCGGCCTTGCCGTCGGGGTGGCGCTACCCCTGGCCGGCGGCACCCTGAGCAGGCTGCTCGGCGTGCACCGTCCCGATCCGGAGAAACTTTCCCCCTACGAGTGCGGCTTCGAGGCCTTCGAGGACGCGCGCATGAAATTCGACGTGCGCTACTACCTGGTGGCGATTCTGTTCATCC
>JANXPQ010000537.1 GCA_025357235.1 Betaproteobacteria bacterium | reverse complement strand
CGGCGGCGAAATCCGAGTACGAGCAGAGCAAGGCCGAGCTCGCGCGCTATGTCGATCTGTACAAGAAGGAATTCATCAGCAAGGCGGAGTTCGACCGCTGGCGAAACACTTACAACGTGGCCAAGGCCAGGCTGGAGCAGGCGCAGTCGCAACTCGCCGTTACCAGGAATCAGACCGGCTACACCGAGCTTTCCGCGGATCACGCCGGCGTGATCACGGCGATCCTTGTCGAGGTCGGTCAAGTGGTTGCCGCCGGCCAGACTGTCATGAAGCTGGCGCGCACGGACGACCGGGAAGTGGTCATCAGCATTCCCGAAAATCGATTGTCCGAATTGAGCGCCGCCAGGCAAATCGACATCTCTCTTTGGGCCGATCCCGCGAAGATTTACAAAGGCAACCTCAGGGAAGTCAGTCCATCCGCGGATCCGGTAACGCGCACTTACGCCGCCAAGATCAGCGTGCTCAATGCCGATCCTGCAATGAAGCTCGGCATGACCGCCAATGTCTATCTGAGAGGCGTGCAGCGCAGCGTTTCCGTCATGCTGCCGGCCACTGCATTGTTTCAGGATAACGGCCATGCCGCGGTCTGGATCGTCGACAAGGCGACCAGCCAGGTGAAGCTGGTGCCGGTCGAAGTCGGCGAGTATGTCGAGGATAAGGTGGCCGTGCTCTCCGGCCTGACTCCCGGAGACATGGTCGTGCGCGCCGGCGTGCACAAGCTGTTTGCCGGCGAGAAGGTCCGGGCGCACGAGGAGCCGGTAAAAGAGGCGGTGAAGTGAAGAACTTCAATCTGTCCGAGTGGGCATTGGAGCACCAGTCGCTGGTGCTTTTTTTTATGCTCGCGCTGTTCGCGGCGGGATTGTTCTCCTATTTCAGGCTCGGCCAGGCGGAAGATCCGGAGTTCACTTTCAAGGTCATGGTGATCAGGGCGATATGGCCTGGCGCGTCGCCCGGGGAGATGGAGCAGCAGGTCACCGAACGCCTGGAAAAGAAACTGCAGGAGACGCCCTATCTGGACAACGTGCGCTCCTATACCAAATCCGGGGAGACCACGATTTTCCTGGCGCTCAAGGATTCGACGCCGCCGAAGGAAGTCGCCGGCGTGTGGTATCAGGTCAGGAAGAAAATCGGCGACATCCGCTACACGCTGCCCGAGGGCACGCTGGGCCCGTTCTTCAACGACGAGTTTGGCGATGTATTCGGCAACATTTACGCGTTCACCGGCGACGGCTATACCTACGCGGAATTGAAAGACTACGTCGAGGAGGTCCGCAAGGAAATCCTGCGCGTCCCCGCGGTGGCCAAGGCCGAGATCCTCGGCGACCAGGATCAGAAAATCTACGTCGAGACTTCCCATCGCAAACTGGCCACACTCGGCATCGATCCGCTGTCCATTTTCAACGTGCTGCGCGAGCAGAACGCAATGACGCCGGCCGGATCGATCGACACCCGTTCGGACCGCATCTTCTTGCGCATATCCGGCAGTTTCGATTCGGTCGAAAGCGTCCGCGAGATCGGCATCCAGGCAAACGGGCGCCTGTTCAGGCTCGGAGACATCGCCCACGTCTATCGCGGTTACGTCGATCCGCCCTCGCAGAAAGTGCGCTACATGGGACAGGAGGCCATCGCGCTGGCCGTGTCGATGGCCAAGGGCGGCGACATCCTGCAGCTCGGCGAGGATCTCAACAAGGCCTTTGCGGGCATCAAGCGGGATCTGCCGGTCGGCATCGAAGTGCACCAGTATTCGAACCAGCCGGAGGTGGTGAGCCGGTCCGTCGACGAATTCATGAGGACGCTGCTCGAGGCCGTCGTGATCGTGCTGGCGGTCAGTTTCTTCAGCCTGGGTTTCCGCACCGGGCTGGTAGTGGCGCTCTCCATTCCCCTGGTACTCGCGGTGACCTTCCTGATGATGAAGTTGTATGGCATCGACCTGCAGCGCATTTCACTGGGCGCACTGATCATCTCGCTTGGCCTGCTGGTCGACGATGCCATCATCTCGGTGGAAATGATGGCCACCAAAATGGAGCAGGGCATGGAGCGGGCGAAAGCCGCCGCCTTTGCCTACACGTCCACTGCATTTCCGATGCTCACCGGGACGCTGATCACGGCCGCGGCATTTACCCCGGTCGGATTCGCCAAATCCTCGGCGGGCGAATACACGTTCTCCATTTTCGCGGTGGTGACCATCGCGTTGCTCGTATCCTGGGTGGTGGCGGTGCTGTTCACGCCCTATCTCGGATTCAAGCTGCTGCCCGATCTTTCGCACCATGCGCCGCCACCCTCGCTGTTCAGTCGTTTTCTGCATGGACCGCTGCATCGGTGGATGCCGCGCCTGATTCCGGCGCCGACGGCTCCCCATCACGGCGATGTTTACGACAGCCCGTTCTACCGGCGCTTCCGCGCGCTGGTGAACTGGTGCGTGAATTATCGCAAGACGGTGATTCTCATCACGGTCGCGGTATTTGCCTTGTCGATCTTCGGCTTCCGCTTCGTGCAGAACCAGTTCTTTCCGTCGTCGAATCGTCCCGAACTGATCGTGGACCTGTGGCTACCGCAAGGTGCTTCGTTCCAGGCCACCGAGGTGCAGGTAAAGCGGCTCGAGGCAAAGCTCAAGGGCGACGAAAATGTGCTGAACTATGTAGCGTACGTCGGCAATGGCAGCCCGCGCTTCTATCTTCCGCTCGACCAGCAGCTCGGCCACCCGAACTTCGCGCAGTTCGTGATCGTTACCAAGAACAACAAGGCGCGCGAAGTGCTGTACGACAAGATCAATCACTTGCTGGAAAACGAGTTCACGGTGCTGCGCGGGCGCGTGAACCGGCTGGAGAATGGCCCCCCGGTGGGGTATCCGGTGCAATTCCGGGTGGTCGGCAACGACATTCCGACCGTGCGCAAGATCGCATTCGAGGTCGCATCCATCGTGCGCGCCAACCCCAATGCCCAGAACGTGCATCTGGACTGGAACGAACAGGTGAAGACCATCCGCCTTGAAATCGACCAGAACAAGGCGCGTGTCATCGGCGTGAGTTCGCAGGGCCTGTCGACTGTGCTCAACTCGATCCTGACCGGTTACAGCATCACGCAGTACCGCGAGAGGGACAAGCTGATCGAAGTGCTGGCCCGTGCCGAAACGGAGGAGCGCCTCGACCCCGGCAAGCTCTCCGAAATCAACGTGCCGACCCAATCCGGAAAATGGATTCCGCTCGCGCAGATAGCCAAAATAGAATACGGCTTTGAAGAAGGCATCATCTGGCGCCGCAACCGCCAGCCGAGCGTCACGGTACGCGCCGACACCCGCGGCGATGTGCAGGCGCCGGTAATATCCAAACAGATCGAGCCGAAGCTCGATGCGTTGCGCGCCAAGCTGCCCGAGTACTACCGCATCGAGATGGCCGGCGCCATCGAAGAAAGCGCCAAGGGCGAAAATTCGATCATAGCCGTGATGCCGCTGATGCTGATTACAGTGCTGACCTTGCTGATGATCCAGTTGCAGAGTTTCCAGAAGACCATCATGGTGCTGCTGACCTCCCCGCTCGGGTTGATCGGCGTGGCTTTCATCCTGCTGACCTGGGATGTGCCGTTCGGTTTCGTCGCCAATCTGGGCGTCATCGCGCTGTTCGGCATGATCATGCGCAACTCCGTGATCCTGGTGGACCAGATCGAGCAGGACATCAAGGCGGGCCATCCGCAATGGAATGCAATCGTCGATGCGACGGTCCGGCGCTTCCGGCCGATCGTGCTGACCGCGCTCGCCGCCGTGCTGGCGATGATCCCGTTATCGCGCAATAATTTCTGGGGGCCGATGGCGGTCGCCATCATGGGCGGATTGATCTCTGCAACTATTCTTACCTTGTTGTTCGTGCCCGCCTTGTATGCGGCGTGGTTCCGCGTAAAGAAGCCGGCTGAGGCTTAAAGCGAAACGCGTGCATACGATGGGACGCGAAGGAAGTTGGTAAGGCAAGAACGGGCATATTCGTGGATTCTCGTACAATGCAGGCATGAAAACGATTCAAATATCAATTCGGTTTTTACTCGTCCTTGCGCTGCTTGCGGCGAGCGTATTGCGACCGGCAACGGCGCAGGAGTGCGGGATTGCATCCGCGCATGCGCTGGCGACGAAAGCCGGCTGCGAAATCCTGGGCGCCGGCGGCAACGCCTTCGATGCGGCCGTAGCGGTCGCTGCAGCGCTTGCGGTTGTCGAGCCCTTTGCATCGGGAATCGGCGGCGGCGGATTCCTCCTGCTGCATCGGGCTTCGGATCACTACGAGGTGTTCGTCGATGCGCGCGAAACCGCGCCGTCGGGGGCTACGCGTGAATTCTTCGTCGACGAGAACGGCAAGGCGAAGCAGAAGGCTTCGCTCGAAGGCCCGACCGCCGCCGGCATTCCCGGCGAACCCGCTGCGCTCGACTGGGTGGCCCGCCGCTATGGAAAATTACCATTGGCGCGCTCGCTGGCGCCTGCGATCCGGTTGGCCGAGCAAGGCTTCCCGGCGGACGCGCGTTACGCCTCCGCGAGCGCGTTGCGGGCGGACGCTCTGAATAGCAATGCCGACGCAGCGGTCAGCTTTCTCGATGGCGGCAAGCCGGCAGCCGTTGGTTTCATCGTGGTCCAGCCGCAACTGGCGCGCACACTGCACATGCTGGCCGAGCAGGGCGGAGCGAGTTTCTATCATGGCGCTTTCGCAAGCAAGCTGGCACAGACGGTGAAATCGGCGGGCGGGTTGTGGGAATTGTCCGACCTGGAGAACTACCACGTAATCGAGCGGCCCCCGGTCAAGTTCACCTACCGCGGCGCGACGATCACGACTGCACCGCTGCCCTCTTCGGGCGGACTGGTACTCGCGCAGAGCTTGTTCATCCTCGAATCGGTGGAGATGGCCGGCCTGTCCGCAACCGATCGTGCTCATTACGCAGTCGAGGCGATGCGCCGCGGCTACCATGACCGGGCGCGCTACATGGGCGACCCGGATTTCTTTGCCGTGCCGGCGGCGAAGCTGGCATCGCGCGAGTATGCCCGACGCCGCGGCGCATCGATCGATCCGGCGCGCGCCACGCCGAGCAGCGATCTTGCGCAAGGGGCGGGCGCCGCGGTGGAGGGCCGGGATACCACCCATTTCTCGATCATCGACGGACAAGGCAACCGGGTCGCGGCCACCCTGTCGGTGAACGGCCCGTTCGGATCCGGCTACGTCGCCGGCGATACCGGGGTGTTGCTGAACAATCACATGGACGATTTCGTGCTCGTACCCGGGGTGCCCAATCTGTACAAGCTGGTTGGGAGCGAGGCAAACGCGGTCGCGCCGGGAAAGCGTCCGCTATCCTCCATGTCGCCGACTTTCGTGGAGGACGGTCGCGGCGTGCTTGTGCTGGGCACACCCGGCGGATCCCGCATCATTTCAATGGTCCTGGAAGGCATTCTCGATTATGTCGATCAACCGCAAACAGACCTCGCGCGTTTAGTGGCTGCGCCGCGTTTCCATCATCAGTATCTGCCCGACCGCATCGAGATCGAGCCGGGTGCTTTTTCCGAGCCGTGGATCGAAGGCTTGAAAGCCAAGGGGCACGTGGTGGAAGCGGGCCGGCGCAAGTGGGGTAACATGCAGGCGGTGTTCCTCGACAAGAAAACAGGGCGGGTAATAACCGCCAGTGATCCCCGCGGTCAGAGTGGCGTGCTGTTCTGAACAGCGCCGCGGGAAAGCAGGAGGAGTAAATGAAAACCAGAAGAGAGTTTCTGAAAGTCTCCGCGGGCGGATTGCTGCTCGCCGGAGGCACGCGCTGGGCCGGGTTCGCCAACGCGGCAGGCGATTTGCCGTCCGGTGCGCTCGAGTCCGCGCAACTGGACAGCCTGCCCGGCAAGCTGCCCCTGATCAAAAAATCCTTCCGTCCGCCGAATTTCGAGACTCCCGTCAGTTATTTCAACGAAGCCTTTACGCCGAACAACGCTTTCTTCGTGCGCTATCACCTCGCCGGGATTCCGGAGGCTGTCGACGCGGCGCAATGGAGGCTGGCCATTTCCGGCGAATCCCTGGAAAAGCCCCTCGAGCTGACTTACGAGAACCTGACGCGCGACTTCGAGACCGTTGAACTCGCGGCGGTATGCATGTGTTCGGGCAACCGCCGCGGTTTTTCGCAGCCGCATGTGCCGGGCGTGCAATGGGGCCACGGCGCAATCGGCAATGCCAAATGGCGCGGCGTGCGCTTGCGCGATGTGCTCAACAAGGCGGGACTGAAAAAGGATGCGGTCGAGATCGTGCTGGGCGGCGCCGATGGCCCCGTATTCGACAAGACGCCGGACTTCGTGAAAAGCATTCCGGTGTGGAAGGCGATGGACGAAAACACGCTGGTGGCATTCGCCATGAACGGGGAAAAGCTGCCGCACTGGAACGGCTATCCGGCGCGCATCGTGGTACCTGGCTGGACTGCGACGTACTGGATGAAGCATGTGACGACCATCAGCGCTATCTCGCAACCCTTCAAGGGATTCTGGATGAATCCCGCCTACCGGATTCCGAAGGGAAAATTTCCGGTCATCGATCGTTTCGTCAGCCAGGAAACCGAGGCCAATACGCCGATCACGGAAATGGTGGTGAACTCGCTGATCACCAGCCCGGACAACGGCAAGAAGGTCCGTCCGGGAGAAGCGGTTACCGTCGCCGGGGTGGCCTGGGACGGTGGTTACGGCATTGCCACGGTCGAGGTGTCGGAAGACGAGGGAAAAATCTGGCAAACCGCGCAATTGGGTGCGGATCTTGGCCGTTATTCGTGGCGCCAGTGGTCGCACCGTTTTACCCCCGCGCATCCGGGCCGGCATGCGGTTCTGGCAAGGGCGATCAATCGCGCCGGCGCCACGCAGACTTTCGAACTGATTTTCAATGCCGCCGGTTACCACAACAATGTGGTCCAGCGCGTCGAGATCGAGGCCGCTTAGGGGATCACATGAGAACACTCCTGATTTTCGCGCTGCTTTTCACGCTTCCGGCATTCGCCGGGGAGGGCGACTTGCATTTGAAGGATGGCCCCGGAAAACAACTCGTCGAGGCGAATTGCTCGATGTGCCACAGTCTCGATTACATCCAGATGAATTCGCCTTTCCTCGATCGCAAAGGCTGGGAAGCTTCCGTGAACAAGATGATCAAGGCGATGGGCGCACCGGTCGCCGAGACGGACATACAGAAAATCGTCGACTATCTGGCGTCCCAGTACGGCAAATAGCCCGTCACGGGGGATGCAATTCCAGAACTGCCGCTACAATAAGGCTTCATGAAGACGACATTTCTGGATTTCGAGCAGCCGATCGCCGAGCTGGAGGCGAAGATCGAGGAGTTGCGTTATGTGCAGGATGATTCCGCGGTCGACATCTCCGAGGAGATTTCGCGCCTGCAGAAGAAAAGCAGCACGCTGACGCGGGACATCTACGGGAAGCTTTCGGCGTGGCAGATTTCGCAGGTCGCACGCCATCCGCAGCGGCCGTATTCCCTGGACTACTTCCAGAACCTGTTCGCCGACTTCGAGGAACTGCAAGGCGACCGTTCGTTCGCGGAGGATCCTTCCATCATCGGCGGTCTGGCGCGTTTCGGCAGCCAGACCGTGATGGTGATCGGGCATCAGAAAGGGCGCGACACCAAGGACAAGCTCTATCGCAATTTCGGCATGCCCAAGCCGGAAGGCTATCGCAAGGCGCTGCGGCTGATGAAGCTGGCCGAGAAGTTCGGCGTACCGGTGATGACATTCGTCGATACGCCGGGTGCTTATCCCGGAGTCGGAGCAGAGGAACGCGGGCAGTCGGAAGCCATCGGACGCAATCTGTACGTAATGTCCGAGTTGCGCGTGCCGGTCATAGTGACGATCATCGGTGAGGGCGGATCGGGCGGCGCATTGGCGATTGCCGTCGGTGATGTCATGCTGATGCTGCAGTATTCGATCTACTCGGTGATTTCTCCCGAAGGATGCGCTTCGATCCTGTGGAAAAGCGCGGACAAGGCGCCGGACGCAGCCGAAACCCTGGGTATCACGGCCAACCGGCTCAAGACGCTCGGGCTCGTCGACCGCGTGGTGGCCGAACCGCCGGGCGGCGCCCATCGCGATCCGACGGCAATCATGCAGACCTTGCGCAAGGCGCTCATGGACGCGCTGTCGGAGGCGCAGGAAAAGCCGATCAACGCGCTCGTGGAAGCCCGCTTCGAACGTCTGATGGCCCACGGCAAGTTCAAGGAAGCGGCGGTTCGCTGAGTCGTTGCGCCGTTCCCACGATTCATCCGGATACCCCGCTCAGGCGGGGTATCTTGTTTTGGCAGGCTGACGGGCAAAGACCATGACCGACGAACTTGTGCAAACCGTAAACGGGACGCTGGACGCGCATGGGGTGCGCGGCAAGCGCGTTGCGATCGGGCTCAGCGGCGGCATGGATTCGGTGGCGTTGCTGGATGTTCTGCATGAGCTGCATGCCTCGAGAGAATTGTCGCTTTCGGCCATTCACGTAAATCACCAGCTCAGCCCGCACGCCGGCGAATGGGAAGCCTTCTGCCGTTCGCTCTGTGCCGCACGCGGCATCGCGCTGACGGTGCAACGCGTGCAGGTGAAGCCCGGCGGTTCCGGCGTGGAGGCGGCAGCGCGAGAATTGCGCTACGGCGCCTTTGCTTCGATCGATGCCGACTTCGTTGCGCTCGCACATCATCTCGACGACCAGGTCGAGACCTTCCTGTTGCAATTGTTGCGCGGCGCCGGACCGAAAGGCCTGGCGGGCATGCCGGTCGTCAGGAGTCAGGAATCCGCGAAAGACGGCAGCGCCATGTCACCGCTGATTCTGCGTCCCCTGCTCGAACACCGCCGCAGCCGCATCGAGGCCTACGCAATAGCGAGGAAGCTGGAATGGGTGGAAGACGAAAGCAATGCCGATTCGCGCTACGACCGCAATTTCCTGCGCAACGAATTGCTCGGGCAGCTGGATGCGCGCTTTCCGGGTTATCGCGAAACGCTGGCGCGAGCCGCCCGTAATCTTGCCGACCATGCCTTGCTGGCAGAAGAATTGGCACGGATCGATGCGCAGTCTCTGGACCGTGGCGTGGTTTCGGCGGACCGCCTGCGGCAGTTGTCGAATGCGCGCGCACTGAATCTGCTGCGCCAGCTTTTCTCGGACCGTGGCTTGCAAATGCCCCCGCGGGTCAGGCTGGAAGAAGCGCTGCGGCAATGTCGTGAGGCCGGTCGCGACGCGGAAATCCAGGTTGAATTTGGCGACACCGGCTTGCGCTGTTACCGCGACCGCGTCGAACTCGTCGAAAATTCCCCGGACATGCCGGCCAACTGGCAATCCCGCTGGGATGGCAGTCACGAGTTGATCCTGCCCGACGGCCTGGGCGTGCTGCGCTCGCGCGCGGTGGTCGGAGAGGGCATTGCCAGGCGTCACTTCGAAATTCGCGCGGCCACGGTCAGGGGCCGCAGCGGCGGCGAACGCATGCAGCCTGGGGAAAACCGGCCGTGGCGCGCGCTCAAGAGCCTGCTGCAGGAGCATGCGATTCCGCCTTGGGAGCGCAGCCGCATGCCGCTCGTGTTCTTCGGAGAACAACTTGCGTGGGTTCCGGGTATCGGTGTGGCGGCGGAGTTTCGCGCCGACGCGGGCGAGCCCGGCATTGCGCCGGAATGGGAGCCGGGCTGATAGAATCGAACCAGGGAGGAAGGCGTCCGCTTCGCGCTGATCAATGACGACGCCGACGATAAAACAAAATTCTGTTCGCACTCTTGATGCTGGCCGGTACGACCGCAGCGCAGGCAGCCGAGCCCATCATCATCAAGTTCAGCCACGTCGTCGCCAACGACACGCCGAAGGGCAAGGCGGCGGACAAATTCAAGCAGCTTGCCGAGAAATATACCGGCGGGCGCGTCAAGGTCGAACTCTACCCGAACAGCCAGCTGTACAAGGACAGGGAAGAGATGGAGGCACTGCAGCGCGGTGCCGTGCAAATGCTCGCACCCTCCGTGTCGAAATTCGGCCCGCTGGGCGTGCGCGAATTCGAATTGTTCGATTTGCCTTATCTGATTCCCGATGCCGAGACCGTGGATCGCGTCACCGACGGTGAGATCGGCCGAACCTTGTTCGCCAAGCTCGAACCCAAAGGGCTCAAGGGACTGGCGTATTGGGACAACGGCTTCAAGCAGTTTTCCGCCAACCGGCCGTTGCACAAGCCCGAGGATTTCCGCGGACTGAAGATGCGCATCCAGTCGTCGAAGGTGCTGGAGGCGATGATGCGCGAACTCGGCGCGCTGCCGCAGGTGATGGCGTTCTCCGAGGTTTACTCGGCGCTGCAGCAGAAAGTGGTCGATGGCACGGAAAATCCACTATCGAATCTCTACACCCAGAAAATGTACGAGGTGCAGTCTCACCTGACGATTTCCGATCACGGCTGCCTGGTGTACGCGGTGATCAC
>JANXPQ010000536.1 GCA_025357235.1 Betaproteobacteria bacterium | reverse complement strand
CAGCCTGGCGCGTCCGAGCGGCCGGCGATCGTGAACAGGTCGTGTACGCCGCCGTCGGGTGTGCCGTCGGCGTTCTTTATAAATCGCACTTCGCGCACCGGCCCGTTCGCCGTAATGAAACTCGGGAGCTTGTTGACCGCCCCCAGTTTGCTGGCGAAGGCGACCTGCGGATTGACCGCCGGACTCGACCCGCCGATGCCCGGTTGTGCATGACAGCCTGCGCAACTGTCAAGGTTCATGGTGGGGCCCAACCCGTCCGGGACCGCTTCCGGCTCTGTGAAGCTGAGCAAACCCGCCTGGAAGAATTTCAGCTGGTTGGGAGTCAGTCCCGGGATCGCCCCGCCAGCAGCGCCGGCACCTGGACGCGCCCCTGGATCCTTCGCCCTGGCGGATGCGGTGGCGGCGGTTGCCGATGTCGTGGGCGTAGCGGTTGCAGCGGGTGCGGCCGTCGTGGCCGCAGGATCTACGGAGGAAGCGAACTCTACGTCGATTAAGAACAATCCTGCGAGTGCAAGAATCGCGGACACCAGCAGACCTGTCGAGCGCTTGTTCATAGCCAATACCCCTCACAGATAAGGCGGGTATCCGGGCTTCACTGAAAATCGTGGAACGAGGTCCCGCTCATTGTCGAACACCTTTACGGTGACGTCTTGGCTGGAATTGTTATTGCTTTAATAAATCCAGCGAACGCATCAAGAGCGACATCCATGCCCAGCGGTTCCCCGGAAAACGGGCTGGCATAGATAAGTCAGATCAAGAATCGAAGACGGACAAAACGGGGTTGCAATGAAGGAGCATGAGACTTAGGCGCTCGCGGTTGAGCGGCGAGCAAACACGGCGATTACTCGAACACTTTGTGGCCGGAACGCCGGCTCGTACGGCGGCAGAACTTGTAGAAGTCAACCGCAATACGGCCACCCACTTCTATCATCGCTTGCGCGAGGTCATCGCAGAGCGATTGGCCTGTGCCGGCGAAGCCGGCAGCAGAGGTGAAGTGGAGGTTCATGAATCCTACCTGGGCCGCTCTCGCAAAGGCCATAAGGGCAAGGGTCGAGCCGCGGAGGGAAACGCACCGGTGTTCGGCGTGCTTACCCGCGGCGGAAAAATACACACCGTCATGGTGCCGAATACCCGGGAGGACACCCTGTTACCGATCCTGCGCACGCGGATCAATCCGGATGCGCTGGTCTACACCAGCGCATCCCACGTGTCGGACGCGTTGAACCGGCTGGGCGTGCGTCATCGCAGGGTCAATCAGAACGATCGCTTCGCCCCGGGCCCGGCACACATGAACGGCATCGAGAACTTCTGGAACCAGGCGAAGCGGCACCTGCGTAAATACAATGGCATTCCCGGCCATCACCTGCATCTGTATCTGAAGGAATGCGAATGGCGTTTCAACTACGGATCCGCGGGCCAGTTGCTTAAAACGCTGGAGCACTGGCTGATTCAGGAGCAATGAAGCCTTTGGCCTTATCTATGCCAGCCCCAAACGCCACTTCGATGGCGATATCCGTGCGAACTGTCGCGGATGTGCGACGCAGTTATGGGCAATGCCGGCAATGCGCTGTTTATTAGGAAAATCATTGTCGCCCGACGGCGACCGGGTCTGGCAATGAACTTCTCTTCCCCTCCAGCGTTCGTGCAAAGGCTTGAATGAGCATGATTCAGGGCGTCCTTCCGGCAACGCTCTCGCTCGCGGCCAGGCGACGCACAACGCCGTGAAGCGCTTCCAGGGTGGCCGATGCAGGACTGATCCCCGGGCCGACCGTGAGCGATACTGCGGGGAACAGGGTCGCCACTCTCCATTTGTCGCGATTGCGCGAAAAGATGCTGCGCCACAACCCTGACAACGCCATCGGGATGACCGGCACCGGCGTGCGCTCGAGAATGCGCACCATGCCCGGACGGAAAGGGCCGATCTCGCCGTCGAGCGTCAACTGCCCTTCCGGAAAAATACAGACCAGTTGTCCGTCGGCCAGCGCCGCTGCGATCTCGTCATAGGCCCGCTCCAGAACTTCCGGCGCCTCTTTCGAGCCGGCAATCGGGATTGCTTTCATCGAATGAAAAATGAAGCGCAGCCCTGGAACGTTGAAGATGGCGTAGTACATGACAAAGCGGATCGGCCGCCGGCACGCGGCGGTAATAACGAGCGCGTCGGCCAGGCTCTGATGATTGCATACCAGCAATGCCGGTCCTTCTTCGGGAATGTTCTCAATGCCGGAAGTCTTCAGCCGGTAGATCGAATGCACCAGCATCCAGTCGATGAAGCGCAGCAGGAATTCCGGCACCAGCACGTATATGTAAAGCGCCACCGCCGCGTTGAGCACGCCGGTCAGCAACAGCAATTGCGGTATCGTCATGCCGGCCTTCAGGACGGCCACCGCGAGGCCGGCCGCGACTACCATGAACAGCGCGTTCAGGATGTTGTTTGCGGCAATTACGCGCGAGCGATGACTGGGCGCGCAACGCGTCTGAATCAGCGCATACAACGGCACGATGTAAAAGCCGCCGAACATGCCGATCAGGAACAGGTCCAGCGCAACCCGCCACGCGCCCGGCTGCGTCAGGAATTGCCACGCGCCGGCGCCGGTGTGCGCGACACTGCCCGGCGTGGCGAAAAACAAATCCACGGCGAACACGCTCAGGCCGATGGAGCCGAACGGCACCAGCCCGATTTCCACCTTGTGTCCGGACAGACGTTCGCACAGCAGCGATCCCGCCGCGACACCGACGGAGAACAGTGCCAGCAGCAACGTGACTACATGCTCGTTGCCGCCGAGCACGGCCTTGCTGTAGTTCGGAAACTGCGACAGGAACATCGCCCCGTAGAACCAGAACCAGGAGATGCCCAGAAGAGACAGGAATACCGTGCGATTTTGCCTTGCGAACTTCAGGTTCGACCAGGTCTCGCGCAACGGATTCCAGTCGAACGTCAGGGCAGCGGCCGCCGCCGGCGCCTTGGGGATCGCAAGGCTTGCCAGAAATCCCAGCACGCTGACGACCAGGATCATCGCGCTGACCCAACCGATGCCGTTGTCGAGCGCAACCAGCACACCGGCACTCAGCGTGCCGGCAAGAATCGCGACGAAGGTCCCCATCTCGACGAGGCCGTTGCCGCCGATCAGTTCCGCGGGGCTGAGCGCCTGCGGCAGGATGGCGTACTTCACCGGCCCGAAAAAAGTGGAATGCAGTCCCAGCATGAACAGCGCCAGGAAGAGAAGCGGCAGGTGGTGCAGCAACAGGCCCGCGCCGGCAATCACCATGATCGCGATTTCGACTGCCTTGATGACGCGGATGATCGCGGATTTTTCGAACTTGTCGGCAATCTGACCGGCGCTCGCGGAGAACAACACGAAGGGCAGGATGAAAATGCCGGCCGCGACGTTGGTCAGCAGATTCGGATCGAGGCTGGAATACGTCGTGGCGTGATACGCCACCAGAATGACCAGCGAATTCTTGTAGACGTTGTCGTTGAACGCGCCGAGGAGCTGGGTCAGAAAGAAGGGGCCGAACCGGCGCTCGGACAGGAGGCGGAACTGGCTTTTGTTTTCCATGGCGCCTGGGTCTCGACTAGCCGCACAGCTTATGGAAGGCGCGCCCGCATCGCAAATAAGTTTGCGCCCGCGCCCGGTTCCGCCCGTTGCAGGTCAGCGCGCTCGGCGCGGTGCGGCGCGGGTCACCTTTCTTCCCGTGGAAAGTTGCTCGAGCCAGAATCGAACGCGGTTGCGCGTCTCGATTTCATCGACCGGCCCCAGATTCGGGTCCGTGTGCTGAGCCTGTTTTACGTAGGCAAGAAAACGCTCCCGGCGCTCCACTTCATGCTCGATCGCCTCTAGCATCCAGCGCTGCGTGCTTTGGCCCTTTTGTTTTGCTGCCCGGGCGATTCGCATTTTGAGCTTTGCTGGAAGCTTGAGGGTGACGGATATAAACACGCTGTCCCCCTTTGACCGCTGTCCAGTGCAACGCTAACCGAGCGCGCAAGATGCGTCAAATCTACCAAATGACAGATTCGACCATTTCACATTTCCATTCCGGGACTTAAGTCCATGCCGTGCGGGCGGGCGATAGGCTTTTCTGAGCACCGGATCGGCGGCTGGCTCAAACTGGCTCCCTGCATCCGTTGGGACAATCAGCCGCCGATTATCCCCTGTCCAGTGTCCTACAAGGCTTGTAGGACAAGAGCTGATTTGCGAGACCATCTGGAAATACAAAACGATCGAACCTATCAGAGGGATTCGAGCGTGCCAGACAAAGTACCCAATTCAGCCGTTGCCGGCGCGAGCCGAATCCATGAATTCCCGCTGCGAAAAGATCTCCACCGGGCCGCTTGACGCGATCCGGATCATGCGCAAGGCCCTTGAGCCTTTTCGCCCCCTGCCCGAGCACGGGATTTCCCGCGCGCTCGCCGAACGATTCGATTGCGGATCCCGGTCGCACGAGATTGAAAATGACCAGTGTCGGCATGCTGTTTTGTTGTGACGTTATTTTCGTAGACTGCGGAAATATTTTCCACTATGTGCGCCTGCGAACAGATCAACCTGGAACAGGCGCCCGATGATTGCATCGGGTGGTTTATTCATTCTCCTCCTCCCGAGAATGAACGCCTGAAGCACCGGGCCCGGCAATGGCGATCTCCTTCCGGGCCCTTTTCTTATGATTGGCGGCAACAGCCGACTGCAGTAGGCCAAGGCTGATAGAGACGCAACGGTGAGTCTTGCGGAAATCAACGCCTACATGTCGGCTAAGAAGTCGCATTCCGCAAACGCAAAGTAACTTGCTCCAGACGGAAATCGCGCGAGGTGAAAGTAGTTCAGGGCCGATGAGGAATCGGCCTTTATTTTTTTCATGACCTTGCGTTCGCACACGCAGATGATCGATCATGTCCGGACAGGATAACCTTCGCCCAGCGACGCGGATCAGACAGTCCTGCTGAAGACCCGCCCTCCATGCCGTCATGAAAATAAGCCCGTTGGCTGGCAAGCCGGCCGCACCGTCCATGCTGGTGGATGTCCCGAGACTCGTCACGGCCTACTACACAGGCATGCCGGATTTCTCGATAGCGGAGCAACGGGTGGCGTTCGGGACCTCGGGTCACCGTGGTTCCGCGTTTGCAAACAGTTTCAACCAGTGGCACATCTGGTCCGTCACTCAGGCTATTTGCGACTACCGCAAGCAGCAAGGCATAGGCGGCCCGCTGTTTCTCGGCATCGACACGCACGCGCTGTCCGTGCCGGCCTGTGCCAGCGCGCTCGAGGTGCTGGCGGCCAACGGCGTGGATGTCATGCTCGCTGAACGCGACGAATACACCCCCACCCCCGCGATTTCCCACGCAATACTGACCTACAACCGCGGGCGCACTGCCGGCCTGGCGGATGGCATAGTCATCACGCCCTCGCACAACCCGCCCGGCGACGGCGGCTTCAAGTACAACCCGCCCAACGGCGGGCCCGCAGACGTCGGCGTGACCAATCGGGTTGAAGCCGGAGCCAATGAGTTTTTGAAAAACAGCCTGCAGGGCGTGCTCAGAATTCCATACGACAGGGCCCTGCGCGCCAGCACCACCCATCGCCATGACTTCCTCGACGCGTATGTGAGCGACCTGCGCAATGTGCTCGATATGGACGCGATTCGCAGCGCCAAAATCGGCATGGGTGTGGATCCGCTCGGCGGCGCAGGCGTTCACTACTGGGCCGCGATTGCCGAGCGCTACGACCTCACTCTGACCGTTGTGAACGAGGAAGTCGATCCGACGTTCCGCTTCATGCCCGTCGATTGGGATGGCCGGATTCGCATGGATCCGTCTTCGCCCTATGCCATGCGCAATTTGGCGCACCTGAAGGATCGCTTCGACATTGCTTTCGCATGCGATACCGATCACGACCGGCACGGAATCGTCACCCCCAGTGCCGGGTTACTGCCGCCGAACCACTATCTTGCAGTCGCCGTTCACTACCTGTTCCAGAATCGGCCCAAATGGAGCGGGCAGGCCGGGGTAGGAAAAACCGTTGTCAGCAGCCAGATGATCGATCGCGTCGCCGCCAACCTCGGCCGGAAACTTTACGAAGTGCCGGTCGGGTTCAAGTGGTACGTCGAAGGCCTGTTCGACGGCTCGCTCGGCTTCGGCGGCGAGGA
>JANXPQ010000475.1 GCA_025357235.1 Betaproteobacteria bacterium | reverse complement strand
CCCCGGCGCACGGATCGATAGCCATATCTGACGACCTTGAAACCGCAGCGTTCCAGGCCCCAGGCAAGCGGCAGCATCGCCAGCCCATTCATCCACAACCCGTGGACGAGAACGACGCGGCCGCCTTCAGCCTGCGTCATCCTCTGCCTTCAGAATTTCCAGTCCGCGTTTGAGTGCCGTTTGATAGCGCGCCTTCGCTTTGGCGATCTTGTCCGCCGGCCAATCGTAAAAACCTTTGCCGGATTTCATGCCGATCTCGCCGGCTTTCACTTTCGCCGCGAGCTTCGCCGCCGGCTTCGAATCGTTGCAAAGATCCGGAAAGACCGTGCTCGAGGCCAGGTAGTTCACGTCGAGCCCCGACATTTCCTTCTGCAGGATCGGTCCTGCGGCCACATAGCGAAACCCGAAACCGTAACGCACCGCGATGTCGATATCCTCCGGCGTAGCGATGCCGCGTTCGATCAGCGACCAGGCTTCGCGCATCAGCGCGTGCTGCATGCGGTTGGCGAGGAAGCCGGGAATGTCCTTCGCCACCATCACCGGCTTGCGGCCCAGTTGCTTCATCAGCTCGAATACGGATTGCGCCACGGCCGGATCGGTAGCGTCCGACCGCACCACCTCCACCAGTGGAACCATGTGCGCCGGCATGAAGAAATGCAGGCCGAGCATGCGTCGGCCGCTCTTCAGGCCCTCGGCAATCTGGCTGATCGGAAAGCTGGAGGAATTACTGGTCAGGGGAATGTCTGCCGGCGCGAGCGCTTCGAGTTCGGCGAAGATGCGCTGCTTGAGCGGCAAGTCCTCGTTAACGGACTCGACCACGATGCCGGCGCGTTGCCATGGCACGTCGCGAAATGCGTCGTGCAGCGAAACATCGGGCCGGGAACCGCCCAGTTCCGCCACAGACCGGGCAAAGCGCTCCTGCAGGGTATCGCGCGTCTTACCCGGCCGCTGCACGATATCCACGCCCAGGCCGCCCGCCGCGAAAATCGCCGCCACGTCGGCACCCATCGTTCCGCCGCCAATGATCACGGCTCGTTTATTTGGCAACACGCCTTCTCCCGGCTCTGCTTTCGTCTGCGCATTATAAAGGCGTGGGAATGCTAGACTTCACGAGTTGCTTCGCGAATCGCCATGCCCTTTCCCCTCGAAACCCTGATCGCCGTTCCGCTGATCGGGCTGCTCGCCTACATCATCCTCGGCATATCCGGTTTCGGCTCGGCGCTGGTCACCATTCCGCTGCTGGTGCACTTTCTGCCGCTGCAATCCGTGGTACCGCTGGTCGTGATGGTGGATTTCCTGGCGACCGTCTCCAACGGTGTGAGGTTTCGCGAGCATGTGGAAGTAGCGGAACTGAAGCTGCTAATCCCGGCTGTCATTGTCGGCATCCTGTCCGGCGTGACCTTGCTGGCAACGCTGCCGAAGCATGCCGCGCTTCTGATGCTCGGTGCATTCGTGACGGGCTACGGAGTCTACCGGCTGGCAACGAAACCTTCTGCCAAACCGGTGTCGCGCTGGTGGGGAATACCGACCGGCCTTATCGGCGGATTGATCGGGGGATTGTTCGGTGTGGGCGGTCCGATTTACGCGACGTACATGTCTGCCCGCATTCACGATCCCGCAAAGATGCGCGCGACGCTTTCGGCAGTGTTCTCTTTCAGCACCGGGCTGCGCCTGACGGTCTATCTGATCTCCGGCCTGTTGCTGCAATCCGAAGTCTGGTGGGCATTCCTGCTGCTGCTTCCTGCGATGCCGGTGGGACTTTCCATCGGCCACCGCCTGCACGCGAGACTGACTCGCGAGCAGGTCGGCCGATTCATCAGTGTGCTGCTTGTGGTGAGCGGGATATTGCTATTGTGGAAGGCGATTTAGCGCGGGAGCCGGCTTCGCGCCTCCTACAATGAGTCCGCGTCCCTATTGGCAATTGCCGGTCCAGATTCCCGTCGTGGTTTTGCCGTCATCTACTACGGCTTGCCACGTTCCGCCATTGGTCTTGCCCGCGAAGACGCCGGTCCCCCCGGTTTGCTTCCACGTTCCGTGATCGGCGCCCGGCTCGATGCCTCCCGCATCGCTCCAGCTATCTCCGTCCTTGTTCTTGCGTGCGCACGCATAGGCCAGCCGGGATTTTCCGTCAGGGGTATGGTGTGCCCGGCTCCGTCACAGCAACCCCTTATATAACGGCGCCCTGACGTTTCAAAGAAAGCCGGGGCTCCGAAGAACCCCGGCAAACCACTCTCCGGGAGAGAGTGCAGAGGATTACTCGCATCCGCCCGATCGGCCTGCATCGTCGCGATGGTCGATCGAGCGTGATTCAGACTAGCGCGGGACCGGTTACAAATTGCATACAGATCTCCACTGCCTCCCGATTCGCGCCAGCGGTGCCGGACCTAGTTCGCCGTCGGACCGAAACCGAGGGTGAGCCGCATCAGGTCGCTGTAGGCATCGTCCGCCTTGCGCGTTTGTACCACAGCACCCTCGGCATTCGAGGATTTGGCATTCCAGTCCCGCATAAGGTCGGCCTTCGCATCTTCCGCGCTGCGCGTTCTCACCATTCCCGCCGGCTGTCCGCCGTGGGTCTTGTAGGTACGCATCAGGTCTGCGTTGGCATCGTCGACACTGCGGGTCACGATGTTTCCCCCTGCAAAAGACGCCGCACTCGCCAGGCCGAGAACGAAACCGCTCAAAACGAAAACTTTGCTGATCCGCTTCATGGTTGCACTCCATAAGGTTTGGAAAGATATTCGACGGCTCGCCCGCGACGCAATCCGTCCACTACAACGGAAACTGCACCCGCAATGCGTGAGCCTCTTGCGCATCCACGCAGGCATGCCGTAGACGCGGTGAACACAATTTATTCCCGGAGCGCTTACAGACCACATACGAAAGGTTGATTCCGAAAAGAAAACGCCCGGCTGTGCCGGGCGTTGGGATCGATTCGAAATGTTCCAACTAATCACCAATCACTGCCTTTGCCGCCTTCACGGCCTTTCCATCTTGCACGTAGTAGGCCGGATGTTGTCCTTCGCTTCGATGCGTACGTCGGTCTTCCAGCCATAGCCGGTGTCGTCGGCGTCGTACTTCACGTCGCTGGTGCCGGCCTTGACGAAGCTCGAGACATACAGCGGCATGATGATCTGGTGGTCGTCGGCGCGCATCCAGACCTCGCCTACACCACCGTCGTAGCGCAGGTCTTCCAGCGCCTTTGCAACTTTGACGGGATCCGCGGAGCCGGCCTTGTCGATCGCGCGGGCCAGCATCTCGACGAAGTACTTGTACGCCATGAAGCCGAAGTCTTCCTTGAACCGCTTCTTGTAGTCGAGGTAGTAACGCTCCAGGGGATGGCCCGTGATGTTCGCGTTCCAGCCCGCCACGGTCTTGACGCGGTTCGCACCAGCGGCGCCGAAGGCGCGCGGAGTACCGACCAGAAAGCCATAGTTCGTATAGAACGAGGCATTCAGTCCCGCTTCTTCCGACGACTTGATCAGCAGCGCGAGGTCGCTGCCCCAGTTGCCGGTCAGCACCGTATCCGCCCCGCTGGATTTGATCTTCGTCACGTAAGGCGCGAAATCCTTCACCTTGCCCAGAGGAATCAGCTCGTCTCCAACGATTTCGATGTCGGGACGCTTCCTTGCGAGCATCTCCCTGGCCACTCGCTTGAACGATTGGCCGTACGCGTAGTCCTGGTTGATCAGGTAGACCTTCTTTGCCGTCTTCTGCAGGGATAGCACGCCGGTCAGGGCGTCGATCTTCATGTCCAGGTTGGCGTCGAAGCGGAAATGCCAGAAATTGCATTTCTCCTCAGTCAGCGCGGTATCGGTCGCACCGTTGTTCAGATAAAGGATCTCGTGCCCGGGATTGCGCTGGTTGTATTTGAGGACGGCATCGGTCATCGCGTGGGCGACATGTGAGCCGACACCCTGCGTGATCAGGCGGATGTCCTGGTCTATTGCCTGCTTGAGGACAACCAGGCTTTCCTGCGGACTGGATTTGTTATCGAGCAGCACCAGTTCCAGTTTGCTGCCGCCCAAAACGCCGCCCCGCGCATTGATGTCATCCACCGCCATCTGGACGTGGCGGCTTCCCATTTCGCCCTGAAGCGCCGCCGGACCGCTGAACGGATCGATCACCGCTATCCGGATCGTCTCGGCAGCAGCCATCGACGCGCCGCCGAAAATCCACATCAGCAGGCCTGTGCGAAAGAATTCTTGCATTACCTCTCCCGGATTAACCCTCGCCAACCACCAATTATGGGCAACGCCCGGTATCCCCTCGTGGGGCACTAATCACCAATCACCGTATTTTTATGGCCGTTCCATTTTGCACGTCGTGGGCAGGATATTGTCCTTTGCCTCCACGCGCGTGTCGACGCGCCAGCCATAGCCCGTTTCATCGGCGTCGTACTTCACGCCCTGCTTGCCGATCTTGGCGAATGTCGCAACGAACAGCGGTTCGGTGATCTGGTGATCATCAGCGCGCATCCACGCCTCGCCGACGCCTGCGTCGTAGCGCATGTCCTCCAGCGCCTTAGCGACCTTGATCGGATCGGCCGAACCCGCCTTGTCGATCGCTTTCGCCCACATGTCGATCGCGTATTTGATCGGCAGGAAACCCCAGTCTTCCTTGTAACGCTTTTTGTAGTCGAGATAAGTCTGCTCGAGCGGACTGCCGGGCAGGTTGGGGAACCAGCTCGCGACCGTTTTCACGCGGTCCGCGCCCGATGCGCCGAAAGCCTTCGGCGTGCCGATCAGGTAGGCGTAGTTCGTATAGAACGTCGCCTGCAGGCCCGCCTCTTCCGCGGCTTTGATCAGCAGCGCGAGGTCGCTGCCCCAGTTGCCGGACAGCACGGTATCCGCACCGCTGGACTTTATTTTCGCGATGTACGGTGCGAAGTCTTTCACTTTGCCGGTGGGGTGCAATTCGTCGCCGACGATCTGGATGTCGGGCCGCTTTCTGGCGATCATTTCCTTGGCCACGCGGCTGACCGACTGACCATAGGCATAATCCTGGTTGATCAGGTACACTTTTTTGGCGTTCTTTTCCTTCGCAATCGCGGCAGTCAACGCGTCGACCTTCATGTCCACATTGCCGTCGAAGCGGAAATGCCAGAAATTGCATTTGTCGTTGGTCAGCGCCGGATCGATTGCGGCATGGTTCAGGTAAAGGACTTCGTTGCCGGGATTTCTCTGGTTGTGCTTGAGCACGCCTTCGCTCAGCGCATGGCCGACATGGGAGCCATTGCCCTGCGTGACGTAATGGATGCCCTGGTCGATCGCCTGCTTCAACGCAACCAGGCTCTCCTGCGGGCTGGATTTATTGTCCAGTTCGACCATCTCGAGTTTGATGCCGCCGAGTACACCGCCGCGGGCATTGATTTCATCGATGGCTGCCTGGATATGCCGGCTGCCGGATTCGCCTTGCAACGCGAACGGGCCGCTCAGGGGATCGATGTGGGCAATCTTGATGGTGTCTGCCGCGAAAACGTTCGCGACAAGCATGCAGAGTCCGGCCGCGAACAGCCGGACCGACGAAATCCCGTTCATGTGCTGCCTCCTCATCCAAGTTTTGAAAGTCTGATCTGCGTCAGAACTTTTTGCGGTGCCGCATTTTTACCGTGCCTGAAGAGACAATGTTCAGGCCAGCGAATCAGCATACACCGGGATCGGACGCAATTGCTGCCCATGTCGATTGACGCAGAGACGGCGTTCAGCGCAGCGGCCGGAAAAACTCGCGGATCTCCTGTGCCAGTAGTTGCGGCTGCTCGAGTGCGGCGAAATGTCCACCCTTCGGCATCTTCGACCAGCGGCGGATGTCGCTATACATCTTTTCTGCGAGCGAGCGGGTGGGGCGCAGGATTTCCTTCGGAAATTCGGCATAGCCCATCGGCACCTTGATGACTGCGCCGTCAGGAATCGGCCACGGCCCGTGCATGCGCGCGTAATAGGGCCAGAATGAAGAACCGATTGCACCGGTGACCCAGTAGAGCATGATGTTGGTCAGCATTTCGTCACGGCCAAGATAGCCGTCGAGGTCGCCCCTGTGGTCGCTCCAGGTATGGAATTTCTCGACGATCCAGGCCGCGAGTCCCACCGGCGAATCGGTCAGGCCGTAAGCGAGCGTCTGCGGCTTGGTGCCCTGAATCCACGTGGAGCCGACTTCTTCCTTCATCCAGTGCGCGCGCTCGTCGAAATAGCGCTTTTCGTCTGCGGTGGGTTGGTCCGGTATCGGCGTGTCGCGGCGCAGGCTCAGCAGGTTGAGGTGAATGCCGGCGAGACGTTCCGGATACGCGTAACCGAGCCGCGAAGTGACGAAGCCGCCCCAATCACCGCCTTGCGCAGCAAAGCGTTTATAGCCGAGCACGCCGGTCATCAGTTCGGCGAACACGTCGGCGATCTGCTCGACGGAAAAGCGCGGCTGGTTCGGCGTGAACGAAAACGTATAGCCGGGCAGCGACGGCGCGACGACGGTGAATGCATCCGCCGGATCACCGCCGAAGCGCGCCGGGTCAGTCAGCATCGGGATGATCTTGTGGAACTCGTGCACCGAGCCCGGCCAGCCGTGCGAAATCAGCAGCGGCAGCGGCTTGGGGCCCTTGCCTTCTTCGCGGATGAAATGCACGTCGATGCCGGCCAGCTTCACCTTGTATTGCCTGAAGCAGTTCAGCTTCGCTTCGTGTTTGCGCCAATCGTAACCGTCGCGCCAGTATTCCACCAGCGTTTTCAGGTAAGGCAGGTCGGCGCCGTATTTCCAGTGATTGTCTGGGGTCTCGTCGGGCCAGCGCACGCGCATGAGCCGGGATTTGAGGTCGGCGAGCACGTCGTCGCCGACGTGCAGGGAAAACGGTGTCGGGTTGGCAGCCATGGTTTTCTCCGGATTTGGTAACGACATTGTTCGGCATGCGGGGCGGCACCGTCCAATACATTGCCGACGCCGGATTGATAGTTGGCGCGAATTGAACGGCACTTCGTCAAAAGACCAGATCAACGCTCACCGCGGTTAATGCGCTTTGTTCTATTCGTCGCAGGTCGACTTGTGCGCGGAGTAGCCGACCCGGGTCGCGCTGCCGGTCGTGAAGAGGAAGATCTTCTGAATTGCGTAGGCTTCCTGCTCGCGTTGATACCAGCGCATGCAAGGCCTCATGTCCCCATGTTCGTCGCTCATGTCCTGCACGTAATGCACGAGTTCGTGCAACAGAATCGAGCGGGCGAACAAATCCGTTTCCGGCTTGAGCTTATCGTCCAGGTAGATGCCTTCGCCCGGCCGATAGACCGCCAGCGCGGCGCATTTCGCATTGCACACCAGTTCTTCAATGCGTTCGTGGGGAACCCGGATGACCTCCGGCAGCGCCACCGGCCGGTGATACTTGGAAAGTTGATCCAGCGCGGCCACCAGCGCCGGCATCAATTCGGCTTCGGACAATACGTCGGCGCCAGCATTGCCGAGAAATTTGCGGGAAACCGCGCTGCCGTCGTTGGCATAGTTGCTGTACATACCCGCCGATTTTCCATCGGCGGCCTTCGACAGGGCGGGTTTATCGGTCGGCGCGGAATACGAGCAGGGCGACACGGCCAGCGCGGCCGCAAATCCGAGCAGCGCCGCGCGGCGAATTTTCAAGTGGACTTCTCGCCGGGCTGCAACGGCTTCGGCGGTTCCGGCTTGGCCGGCTGGGTGAGGACATCGATCGCGGCCGCCCTCTCCTTTGCCCGGGCCAGTTGCCCGGCATCCAGCCGCAAAGTGAGTTCGTCGATGTCTTTGCGGTTGGACTTGGCCTCACCGGCGTCCTCCGGCGGATAGCGCAAATTGGCCACGCTGTACCAGGCCAATGCTTCCACCGGATCGGCACCGACCGCTCGGCCCTCGACGTACATCTTGCCGATACTGTGCATCGCCGATGCATAACCGCGTCCCGCGGACTTGCGAAACCAGTCGAGCGCCTCGGCGTCGTCGCGGGCGACCCCCGCGCCGGCCTCGTACAACACACCAATGTTGTACATCGCCATCGGCTCGCCCTGCGCCGCCGCGCTCTGGTACCACGTCATTGCCATCTGGAGATTGCGCCGGGTGCCGAGGCCGTTCTCGTAAAGGTCGCCGACGCTGTTCATCGCCCAGGCGCTGCCGAGAAAAGCCGCCTGATGCCACCAGTTGAACGCCTCGTTGTAATCCTGCTGCACGCCGTGACCATTCGCATACAGCAGTCCGATGTTGTTCATCGCCACCGTGTAGCCGCGCTTGGCCGCCTCTTTCCACCACTTCAGCGCTTCCTCGAAGCTCTGCTTGCCGTCATAACCCTTTGCCCACAGCAACGCGATGTTGTTCATCGCCCGGACGTCGTTATTGCGCAGCAGCTCCGATAGCCTGCCCGGGTCGAGCATGTCCTTGCCGGGGGTCAGGTCGGTAAAGGTTTCCTCCTGATCGAATGCGAGTACTGCACCCGGGAAGAGGAGGATTAAAGACAGGACAAGGAATCGGAATCTCATGCTAAGCCCCCGGTCGTTCAATCCGGCTATGCAAGTCAGTGGTTATCCAGTGTATAGACCGCCGCGCCGGGCGCCGGTTCAGCGGCCCTGGTCCAGGAAGGGAATCAGGTCGCGCAACAGTTCGCCCGGTGCTTCTTCCGGGATGAAGTGTCCGCACGGCAACGCATGGCCGCGCACGTCTGTCGCCTTTTCCCTCCAGGTTGCGAGCACGTCGAACAATGTGTGCATCTTGCCCTGTTCGCCCCAGATTGCCAGGACGGGGCACGACAGTTTCTTGCCGAGATCGCGCTCGTCATCGGCGATGTCCACCGTCGCAGCGGCGCGATAATCCTCCAGGCCCGCGCGTATTGTCCCGGGCAACGTGAACGCGCGCAGATACTCCGCGAACATCGGCTCTTCGATCGCATCCTGGCGGAAGCACAACGCGCGGAACATGTTGCGCAAAAACGGCTCGGCGCTGTTGGCAAGCATGATTTCCGGCAGGTCGGGCACCTGAAAGAAGAACCAGTGCCAGTAAGCGGCCGCGAGATCCTTGCCGGCGTCGCGGAACACGGTGTGGGTCGGCACGATGTCGAGCACCGTGAGATTCTTCACCGCGTCGGGGTAGTCCATCGCCAGGCGGTGCGAAACGCGCGCCCCGCGATCATGCCCGACCAGCGCGAAACGCTCGAAGCCGAGCGCTATCATCATACCCATGATGTCGCTGGCCATGCTGCGCTTGTCGTAGCCGTCGCGCGGCTTGTCGGAATCGCCGTAGCCGCGCAAATCCGGGCACACCACTGTAAAGCGGTTCAGCAGCGACGGCGCCACCTTGCGCCACATCTGCGCGGTCTGCGGATAGCCGTGCAGCAACACGACCGGGTCGCCCGCCCCGCCAACCCACGCGTTAATGCGCACGCCATTCGCGCGGATGGTCTGCTGTTGCATTCCCGGCATGAAAGACATAGTGGTGACTGGTGACTGGTGACTGATGACTGGTGACTGGTGACTGGTGACTGGTGACTGGTGACTGGTGACTGGTGACTGGTGACTGGTGACTGGTGACTGGTGACTGGTGACTGGTGACTGGTGACTGGTAGTAAGGGTAATACGCCTGAAAGTTTCGTCAATTACTAATT
>JANXPQ010000471.1 GCA_025357235.1 Betaproteobacteria bacterium | reverse complement strand
CGGCGAGACCTACGTACGCCTTGAAACAGGAGTCGAAGGTCGACCGGTCATCCTCTTGTGTAGCATGAACGATCCGGACGCCAAGATCCTGCAGCTTTACTTCACCGGGGTCGCCGCGCGCGAGTTGGGGGCAACGTCGGTCGGCCTGGTCGCGCCTTATCTGACCTATATGCGCCAGGACAAGCAATTTCAGCCCGGGGAGGCGGTCACATCATCGAGTTTTGCGCGCCTGCTCTGCGGGTTTGCGGACTGGTTGGTGACCGTGGATCCGCACCTCCATCGCCATGCATCGCTTGCCGAGTTGTACACCGTACCCGCCACTGTCGTGCACGCCGCCCCCGCGGTCTCGGACTGGATCCGCACGAACATCGAGTCGCCGGTCCTCATCGGGCCCGACGAGGAAAGCGCGCAGTGGGTCTCCGAAGTTGCACGCGGCGCAGGTGTTCCCTATGCGGTGTTGCAGAAAATTAGAATGGGAGACCGTGACGTCGAGGTGTCCGTCCCGGATGTGCAAGCCTGGCGCAACCACACGCCGGTGCTGGTCGACGACATCATTTCCACCGGTCGCACCATGATCGAAACCCTGGGGCATTTGCAGCGCACAGGAATGAAACCAGCGGTGTGTATCGGGGTGCACGCGGTGTTCGCGGGCGACGCTCACAAGGACTTGCTCGCCGCCGGGGCCGCGCGCGTGGCGACCAGCAACACCATTTCTCACAAGTCGAACGTCATCGACATGAGCGAATTGATCGCCGAAGCCGCCGTGGGCTTCTTGCGTTTGACGGCGAGCCGTTGACAGGGCACTCGATGTTGGCTTAAACGCGCCGCGGCACAAATCTTCCTTAGTTTCCCGTAGCGCGGCTCAACGCGCACCTTACCAAAGGTATGAGACAAAGAATGGATTGGAATCGGCAAATACTTTCTTGCGTACATGTTACTCATCGCGGGTAGCGAGGCGTGGCGAGACTGCTCGTTTGGCTAAGCGAATTCGGGCAGAACCCTGCTCTGCGGCGGCTCGTCCGCCGGCTAGCGCCGTATGCGGACCGCCCGTGGTTTCCGTCACTCGCTGGTTTCCTCGCATTTGCCGCAACCCTGTCCTTGACGGTGCCGGTCGTGCCAGTATTGTGCGCAATGGTAGCCATGAACCGGCGCCGCTGGCGTTCGATTACTTTCTTTGCGGTCCTGGGCAGCGCCGCAGCCGGCGCGCTATTCACGCACTTGCTCGGTCATTTCGGGACAGCGTTTCTCATCGAGAAGCTGCCCCAGTTGGTGGCGTCGAAGCACTGGCACGTTACCGTGGCCTGGGTCTCCAACTACGGATTCGTATCATTGGCAGCCATTGCCGCGTCGCCGATTGCGCAGACGCCGGCCCTGATTCTGGCTGCGTTGCTTGGAATGCCGTGGTTTGAGGTATTCACGTCGCTCATCCTTGGCAAGGGCGTCAAATACGGTGTGATGGCGGCGCTCACTGCGAAGACGGCAGATCAGGCGATCGAGTATTACGGGCGGGACGCGGTTGCCGTCGCCCCGAAACGTGGGTCATCGACAGAGGGGCGCTGAGCAAGTGAGTCTGTCGCTGGCGCACTTCGTCGGTATCGGGGCCTTCCTGGTGGTGCTTGCGCTCTTTCTGCTCGTGCTTTTTGAGCCCGGCCTGCCTTATAACTTCAAACCGCCAAAGGCGTCGCTGAGATCCCATCAGTTCCTCGGATATCTGGGCGCCATTTTGAACGTTCCGATTTTTCGGCGAAGCCACAACCAAGTGCATGCTGATGGCGAAGCTTTCTACGAGGCCGAACTCGCGGCCATACGACAGGCCCGACAAAGTATTCACATCGAGGCATTTATCTTCCTGCGCAGTCAGGTCGCGGATCGCTTTCTGGCTGCGCTCATCGAGCGTGCGAATGCGGGTGTAGTCGTGCGGCTGATTGTCGATGCCATCGGCAGCGTCATGACTGCCGATCGCTACTTCGACAAGCTGCGTGAAGCAGGAGGCCGTGTGACCTGGTATCAACCGATACGCTGGCGTACGCTGAAGCGATTCAACAACAGGACGCACCGCGAACTCATTATCGTTGACGGCGAGATCGGCTTCATTGGCGGCGCGGGCATAGCCGCATGGTGGGTAGAGCAAGGTATACGAGGATTGCCTTGGCGCGACACGGTTCTTCAAATCAGGGGCGACCTGGTCGGGGGCTTGCAAGCGACGTTCGCCGAGAACTGGCTCGAAGCATCGGGCGAGATTCTCTCGGGGGAGGAATATTTTCCAAACTGCAGAGCCGAGCCCGACGGGAACCCGGTGGGAACCCAGGCAGGTTTGGTGATTTCGAGTACACCGTCGGCGGCAGGCTCCACCCGCGCGCGCATGTTGTTTCAGATCCTTCTTGCCTCCGCGAGGGAAAGCATTCAGGTCGCCTCTCCCTATTTTCTGCCCGACCGCAGTATCCGGCGGGAACTGACACGTGCGGTAGGGCGGGGCGTGCACGTCACGGTCATCACCCCTGGTGCATTCAACAATCATCCCATCGCCCGGCGCGCAAGCAGACGTCGTTACGGCGAACTGATTCGTGGTGGTGCACGGATCTTCGAGTATCAACCGAGAATGATTCACGCCAAGATACTGATCGTCGATGGCATCTGGGCCGTGCTGGGTTCGACGAATTTTGACAACCGCTCGTTCGGCTTGAACGACGAGGTGAATATCGCCATCTGCGACGAGGCACTGGCGGCGCAGCTGCAACAGGACTTTGAAAGGGACCTGAACGAAAGTATGGCAATGTCCCTCGATGCGTGGCAACGGCGTCCTCTCACTGAAAAGCTTATCGCCTTCATTGGGATCGTCCTGGAGCGACAGCAGTAAGAGTGCTGAACCGTTAGATGTCCTTGACCTGTCACCTACTCACAGGTCGTAGTCTTTTAAATGATCGAAACCGGTGCAAGACATTGGGTCTGCGGCTTCAGCGCCCGGGTAGCTGTTATCGATCACAGCGTTCTTCCAATGCACGGCATTGATTGCTGCACCACCGGTTCTGGGAGGGGGTCGACCATGGTTTGCGCGTTTCCTCGGCAGCATCGAATCTGCCTCCATCGCGCGGCGATGTGGGTATTGTGAGCGGTGTCTGCATATTCGCCCTCGGTGCGTCCGTGTCGCGTTCTGTCCTGCGAAAAATCCGCAAGATCCGCAAGTGAGGCGGTGATTTCTCTGGGAACGTGCTTTGCAAAGAAAGGAAGTCCCATGCAAATAAAACGTCCGGCATTGCGTAAACTCTGGCTGATCACCGCACAGATTCTTGCAATTGTATTCCTTGGCACACTAGCAGGTAAGGCATTAGTGCCCGAGGGGCACTTGTTGGCGGCACCGCCGGCGTCTCCGCAAGTTGGGGCTACTGCGCCTGCCGTGCCGCATACGGCTTCCATCAGCTTTAGTGCCGCCGCCGAGAAGGCTAT
>JANXPQ010000415.1 GCA_025357235.1 Betaproteobacteria bacterium | reverse complement strand
GCAACCGCGCCGCACAGCGCCGTGAACATATCCCACTGCGTGTCCCAGACGTCGCCTTGCGTTGCAAGAAATTCATCGGCCGCGGTGCCCGAGGCGACCGCCACCCACCACTCGATCAATTCATAGAAGGCGGAAATCGCCAGACAGACGCAGGTGACGATGAAGAACAGCCAACCCCGCCCATTCACGGTCCGATTTCGCAAAAACACCTCCCGGGCAATGATCGCCGGCACGGCACCTTGCATGACATGCCCGAGCCGGTCGTAGTAATTCCGCGCCAGTCCGAACTCGTCGCGCAACCAGTTGAACAACGGCATGTCGGCATAAGTCCAGTGCCCGCCGAGGATCAGCACCAACGCATGCAGCCAGACGAGGCAGTAGAGCAGCATCGTCAGCTTGATTTTCGGATAGATCGCAATCAGCACGATTGCGCCGATGATCGCCGGAAACACCTCCAGGATCCAGATGAAATAACTCCTGGGATGGATCAAGGACCACAGAAGAATCAGCAAAAACGATCCGAGTAGCGCGAGGTGCCAGTGTTTGGATGTCACGTTTGGTTCCTCCGTGAGTCGTGACGGCATCACGGCATCAATTCCACTTTCAGGAACACCTTCCTGTCGTCGGACACGCTGCCGGTGCGGCGCGAAATGGTGCCGCCATCGGTCTGCACGCGGTTCTGGTCCACGCCGCCGATCTCCATCCACTCGCCGAGCCTGCCCGACACGACGGTATCGACCCGCTGCACGTCGAATGTCTGCGAGTTGGGATCGGCAAGGGTATCGCGGCGCGAGTTGATTTCCACCGTGACGCGATCGCCGTTCACCCGCGGCCTGACGCGCAACCCGGTATCCGCGTCGCGATATTCCACCGACTGCGAAATCTGCGTTCCCTGTGGCGTCTGGATCACGTTCTGACTGCGTATCGGCACCGACTGTCCGATGCGGATCGTCGCTTCATTGCCCTCCAGCACCTGCACGGTCTGCACGCCGCGATCGGCGGCGGCGGACTGCGAACTGAACGCGCGCGCCCGGGCCACGCTGTCGCCTTTGCGGATTACTACGGTGCCGCCTTGCTGATTGCGGCTGCCCGGTACGGTGGCCCGTGCGCCGCCCGCTCCGATGCTGCCGGAGATCTCCGATCCGGTGTCGAGCCCGTTGCCCACCGCCTCCTGCCGCACCGAAATCATCAGCCGCTTCGGCATTGTGTCGACCGCATCCAGCACCTTCTTCAATTCCACCATGTTCTGCGGCGTCGTGCGCACGATCAGCCGGTTCTGCAATGCGCTGATGGTGCCGCCGGGCACCAGCAGCGGCTTGAGCATCGGCACGATCTGCTCTGCACTGCGGTATTTCAGGTCGATGACTTCGAGGACGCTCTGCTGCGCCTGCAGGTGTGCTGTAGCACCGAAGAAGAACAGCACGAGCAACACGCCCTGCACTGCCGTCTTTACCCTTTTCCCTTTTCCCTTTCCCCTTTACGCTCACTTCATCCTCCATTCCCGCGGCAATTCGCGGCTCACCGGATCCTGCCGGTAGAACTTCGCGAGCTGTTCGTAGACCCGCGGATACACGGCCAGGACGATGTCCGGCATTTCAAAGAAGGCTTCGCTGACGACAGCGAAAAATTCCCCCGGCGACTCGGTCGCATAGGCATCGATCTCGGTGCGCTCCCCCGCCTTCACCCGCATGCCAAGATCCCGGAAGGCCGCATTGAAGGCCTGCGACCACGCCTGGCGATTCATGCCGGCATGCAGGGGAGGAAAGCCGTTGGCCGACCCGTTGAGCATGTCGAGCTTGTGCGCAAACTCATGGATGACCACGTTCATCCCGTCCATCTCGCCTGCATGCTCGACGTCGGCCCACGACAGGATCACCGGACCGTTCAACCATGCCTGGCCTGCATACGAGGTTTCGTCCGTCTCCATCAGGCCGTGAACATTGCGGATTTCACGACGCGGCATGAATTCATCGGGATAGACGATGATTTCCACCCAGCCGTCGTAGTGTTCGATCCCCAGCTCGAGCACCAGGATGCAGGCCTGCACCGCGATGCCGAGCTTCATTTCCTGGTTGAGTTCAAGGCCGCCGGCCGCGGAAATCTGCTTGCCGTGCATGAACAGGATCGCCAGTTCCCGCAGCCGCGCGCGCTCGCCGTCGTTC
>JANXPQ010000400.1 GCA_025357235.1 Betaproteobacteria bacterium | reverse complement strand
CTCACCGCTCAGCCTGACCCTGATGGCGGGGCCGATCGACTGCCGCATCAGTCCGACGCAAGTCAACAAGCTGGCGACGACCAAGCCGATTGCCTGGTTCGAGCAAAATCTGATCGGCATCGTTCCCGCGCGTTACCCCGGTGCGCTGCGTCAGGTGTATCCGGGCTTCCTGCAGCTGATGGCGTTCATGAACATGAACATGGAGCGGCACGTCAATTCGTTTCGCGAGTTCTACGACGACGTGCTCAGGGGCGACACCGAGAAAGCGAATGCGAAACGCCGGTTCTACGAGGAATACTTTGCGGTGGCCGACCTGCCTGCCGAGTTCTACCTGGAAACGGTCAGCCTGGTATTCCAGGAATACGCCTTGCCGCTGGGCAAACTGAAATGGCGCGGCCGCACCATCGACCCGCGTGCGATCAAACGTACCGCCTTGCTGACGGTCGAGGGCGAAAAAGACGATATCTGCGCGCTCGGCCAGACACTCGCTGCGCAGGATCTTTGCGGCAGCTTGCGCCAGTACATGCGCACTCATTACATCCAGGCCGGTGTGGGTCATTACGGCGTATTCAGCGGCAAGCGCCGGAACAACAACATCTATCCGGTCGTACGGGACGTGATCCACGTCAGCGAGTGAAACTCCGGGTCAGGCACGGGTCAGCGTGATGGCTTTTTCCGGACAGGCGGCGACGCATAATCCGCAGGCGTGACAGGCATCGGCGTTCGAGGCGAACGCCTGCTGCCAGCGATGCGCGAAACCTTTGAGCTTTCCCCGCAGGGTCAGGCCCCGCCGCAATTCGGGTTCGACCGTCGCCATGGTAAAAACGTTGTAAGGACAGACCGCCACGCATTCCTTCTTGCCTTCGCAACGATTGCGGTCGATGACCGGTCGCATAAGCCCGGGCGCCTGTTTGCAATCCGTTTGCTGGATATCCGCCACTACGGCATTCCCTTCGAATGGTTTGGATCGACACGAGGTCGCGAGGTTGACATCGTCCGATCGAACACCGCGGTGTCAGTCGACCGGTTGAAGCACGCGATCCGGTTCGCTGCCGCCGAGCGAATATTGAATGCCATAAAGATTGGCATAGATCCCCCCCTTGGCCAGCAGTTCCTTGTGCGTTCCGATCTCCGCGATCTCACCCTTGTCGAGCACGACAATGCGGTCCGCGTTTTCGATAGTGGAAAGCCGGTGCGCAATGACAATGGTCGTGCGACCCTGCATGAGTTGTTCGAGTGCCGCCTGCACGTGCTTTTCCGATTCCGAATCCAGGGCCGAGGTCGCTTCGTCCAGAATCAGGATCGGCGCGTCCTTCAATATCGTGCGGGCAATCGCCAGGCGTTGTCGCTGACCGCCGGACAATCTCACGCCGTTTTCACCGATGAGCGTATCAAAGCCTTGCGGCATGGCGCGAATGAATTCCAGGGCATGTGCTCCGGTAGCTGCTCTTTCGATCGCGTCCCGGCTCGCACCCGCGGCCTGCCCGTACGCGATGTTTGCGGCCACGGTATCGTTGAACAACGCCACCTCCTGACTCACCAGCGCGATGTTCCTGCGCAGGCTGGCAAGCGACAACGCTTCGATGTCGTGTCCATCTATCGTGATGGTTCCGGAATCCGGATGGTAGAAACGCGGCACCAGATTCGCAAACGTGGTTTTTCCGCCGCCCGACGAACCGACCAGGGCGATGGTTTCCCCGGCGCGGATCGATAACGTGACATTCTTCAATGCCGGCACATCGGCTCGCGGGTAACAAAAGCTGACATGGTCGAAATTGATGTCTCCGTGCGCTCGCTCCAGCGTGGTCTTGCCTTCGTCCTTCTCCGGCTTCTCGTCCAGCAGGGCGAAAACGCTCTCCGCCGCGGCAAGACCACGCTGGAGATATTCGGCCACGCCGGTCAGCCGTTTCAGGGGCGGGGTCAGCAGCAGCATGGCGGCGAGGAAGGAGACGAATCCCCCAACCGTCGTGGCATCCGACTGCGCCTGCTTGGTTGCGTAATAGACCACCACGGACACGGCTACCGCCGCGAGCAATTGGACGATCGGCACATTGCCGGCGGCAGCGGCCGTTTGTTTCATGCTGAAGCTGCGCAAGCGGTTGCTGGTGGCGGCGAACCGCTTCGCTTCGTAATCCTGTCCACCGAAAATCTTCACTACTTTGTTGCACTCGACCGTTTCCTGCAGGACCTGGGTGATGTCGCCCATCGCATCTTGGGTTTTGCGGCTCATGTTGCGCAACCGGATATTGAAGTAGCGCACCACAACCGCAATCGGCGGAACCATGATGAGCGACAGCAAGGTCAGCTTCCAGTCGATGTAGAGCAGGTAAGCCAGCAGGCCGAGAAGGGTCACGGAATCCTTGACCAGCACCGTGACCACGTTGGTGGCTGCGCCTGTTACCTGGGCAGCATCGAAAGTGAACCGCGAGATCAGGTTGCCCGTGGTGTTGTCATGAAAATAGCCGAGCGGCAGGGCAAGCATGCGGCGGAACATCGCGTCGCGCAGATCCATCACCACCTTGTTGCCCACCCAGGCGCTCGCGTAGGTGCCGAGGTAGGCGCCCGCGCCGCGCACGATATACAGAAGCACCATGAAGACCGGTACCCAGGTGATCAGGAACGGATCCTTCTGGACGAAGGTTCCGTCCAGAAATGGCTTAACCGCAACCGGCAGGGCGATCTCGGTTGCGGCGGTCACCAGCATGCCGACGATAGACAACGCAAAAGCCCCCCAATACGGTTTGACGTAGCGGAGCAGGCGGAAATAGAGTTGGGTGCTGGTCATCTGCTGCATGGCCCGCACAATAACAAAACTAGGCCTTGCGCGACAGGAAGGCTTGGACGGGCTACAAAGCCACGTCGGATCCGCAACGACGGCACGTCGACATGTTTCGATTCGATCGGAGCCCGGGGAACCGGGCCCCGATTCATCATTCAGCGGCCGAAGCGATACTCGAGGAACGCCATGAAAACCCGCTCAGGCAGCGGGTAGACGTTGTAGCGATCCGGCGTGAATTGTGATCGCACCGCGTAGTTGTAGTATTTCTCGCCAAGAACGTTGTTAATGGCAATGCCGAATCGCGCCGCGGCGATCTGGTGGCTGAGCTTGAGGTCGACCACGGTGTACGCAGGAATTTTTACGCCGAGGTCGTTGGCCTCGTCGTTGTCCATGAATTGATCGCTCACATAGACGACTGCACCGGAAAGATAGGTCTGCGGCGTTATTCCCCAATTTGCATTCAGAGTCGCCTTGTGCCGCGGGACCAATGGCACGGTTTTGCCGGCAATATTGACGTTCGTAATAGAAAACGGACCGCCGGGAAATTCGCCTTCGAGAAATTTCGGATCGGTATAAGTGTAGGTCAGCCTGACATCGACCCGCTCTGCCGGCTGGATACCGAGTTCGAGCTCCACCCCGCGCCGGCGCGAGGGCGGCAGATTCGTGTTTCCCACGCCCGAGGTAAAGGCATCGAGATGAATTTCGTCTTTGACGTCCGTGCGAAAAACGCCGGCACGCGCATCGGCGGATGATCCACGCCAATCGACGCCGACCTCATAAGTCAGGGATGTCTGCGGCCGCAGAAATTGAAATTCCTGCTGGAACAAGGTGGAGCTTTCGTAAGTCTCATCCACGGTCGCAAAGCGATAGGCTCGTGTTGCGCGGGTGAACGCCGACCATTGTTCGGATAGCGCCTGCCGCAGGCCAAGCTCCCATGCATGCTGACGCTCGTTTTGTTCTCCACTCGGCGACCCTCCATTTAAAAATGTGGGATTCGGCGCGGTCGCATCGAAAGTATCGGAAGCATCGATGTGAAACCATTCGACCCGAGCCCCGCCGGTCAGGGTCGTCGACGAAGTCAATAAAAGGGATTCCAGCACGTAAACAGCCCGGTTTTCCTGTTTCGCATCGACTTTATGTACTGGTTGTCCGATGGTGGTGGGTGAAGCCGACAACGCCAAATTGTAGTTCCATGTGTACCAATCGATTCCCGCCACCAGGTTCCCGTTCAACCCAAGTTCCGAATGATCCAGGCGGATTCGCGGCGTCAATGCAAGAACATCGAGGTCTATTTCCCGATAGTCCGGAAATCCGTT
>JANXPQ010000107.1 GCA_025357235.1 Betaproteobacteria bacterium | reverse complement strand
AACCCGCGGTGCGCTCGAGCGTATGCGACATCGGCAGAAAAGACAGGAAAATATCCTGCGTCTTCACATCGAAGCATTTCAGTGCGCCCGCTGCGTTTTCCAGCATGTTCTTGTGCGACAGCATGACGCCCTTCGGTTTTCCGGTCGTGCCCGAGGTATAGATGATGCTCGCCAGTTTCGTGCCGTCCTGGTTGACGTGCCGGACTGCCCCCGCTGCCTTTGGCAACCAGTCTGCAATACTCGCGAGCCGCGGATCCGGGGATGGACCGGACAGCGCATTGATGCACAACACACGCTTCAGCCCGGCGAGCTCATCGCGGACCTCCGCGAACAGTTCCCACTGGTCGGCATTCTCGAACACCAGCGCCTTCGCGCCGGAATCCCGCAGGATATACGCGATATTTTCGGGACGGTCCGAGGTATAGAGCGGCACAGTCACCAGATCGAGTCCCATCGCAGCCTGATCGAACACGATCCAGTTGACGCTGTTGCGCAGCATGATCGCGACCCGGTCTCCCGGCTGCAGTCCGTCCGCTTCAAACCCCGCCTGCCAGCGCGCCACACGATTCTCGACATCTCCCCAGGTGTAATCCGTCCAGCCGCCCGGCTCGTCGAAATTTTTGTATGCCACCACGGCCGCCGACCGGCGCACGCGTTCCTGGAACAATCCATCCAGGGTCTTCGCGATCTCCGGCGCGATGACGTCGCCCTTCTGCGTCATGTCGATTCCTCCAGTCCTTTTCTTATCGGTTACGTCCCACGCGATCAGTCGAGAAAGATGTCGGTGTAGAGCTTCGCCCCCGGGGTCACCGCGTAATGCCCGAACACCGTGACCCCTTGCGCGCGCAGGACTTCTTCATCGATGAAAAAATGACCGGTCACGCTGCGGCTGTCGCGGATCACGATCGCATGGGCGGCATCGGCCATGATCGCCGGTTTGCGGCTCCCGGCCAGCGCCTGCGGGAAAAAGACCTCCACCGCCGCGGTCGCGATGGTGGTACGCGGCCACAGCGAATTCACGGCGATGCCCTGATCCGCAAATTCGGCTGACATTCCCAGCGTGCACATGCTCATGCCGTACTTCGCCATGGTGTAGGCGACGTGCTCCTTGAACCATTTCTGGTTCATGTTCAGCGGCGGCGACAAGGTGAGGATGTGCGGATTGCCCGACTTGGACAGATACGGAATGCAGGCCTGGGAGCAGATGAAAGTACCGCGCGAGTTGATCTGGTTCATCAAGTCATAGCGCTTTGCGGTTGTGGCCATGGTGCCGGTGATGCTGAGTGCGCTGGCGTTGTTGACCAGGATGTCGATGCCGCCGAATTTTTCGGCCGCCGCCTTTACCGCGGCGGCCACCGCATTTTCGTCACGCACGTCCAGTTGCAGTGGCAACGCCCGGCCCCCGGCCTCCTCGACTTCGCGCGCCGTAGAATGGATGGTGCCCGCGGCTTTGGGATTGGGCGCCGCGGTCTTGCCGGTCACCACGATGTTCGCGCCGTCGCGGGCGAAACGCAGCGCGATTTCGCGCCCGATGCCGCGCGTCGCGCCGGTGATGAAAATGGTCTTGCCTTTGAGGTTCGCCATTGCTTCAGTTCCCGCTGAATAACGGTTTGCGCTTCTCGACGAACGCGCTCACGCCTTCCTTCAGATCGGGTCCGCGCGCGCAGCGCGAAAACGCCTGCAGCTCCTGCTCCATCTGCGTGTCGAGAGGATCGAGGGATTGATTGACCAGCCGCTTGGCTTCCGCAAAGGCGCGCGTCGGTCCGGCGGCAAGACGCTGCGCGATGCGCGCGGTCTCCTCCACGAGTTTTTCGTTCGGCACCACCCAGTTCACCAGTCCGTGCAGACGGGCGGTTTGCGCGTCGAAGCGGTCGGGCAGCATGATCATTTCCATGGCTTTCTTGTAGCCGACCAGGCGCGGCAGAAAATACGTGCTGCCGCCGTCCGGGCTGGCACCGATGTTCGCGTAGGCGAGCGTGAAACGGGTATCGGCCGCGGCGATTGCGAGATCGGCGGCACACATCAGGCTGAATCCGGCGCCCGCTACTGCGCCGTGCACGCTGGCCAGCACCGGCTTGCCCATGCGCCGCAACGCCAGGAAGGCGGCATGCATCTCGCGTCCCCAGGTCACGATCAATTCCGGCAGCTCGGCAAGATGCTGATGAAAGACTGCGACATCGCCGCCCGCCATGAATGCAGCTCCCTCGCCGCGCAGCACGACAGCGCGAGCCGAGGCATCTTTCTCGACCGCTTCCGTGACGGGTCGCAATTGCCGCATCATCTCGCCGTCCATCGCGTTCAATACGTGCGGGCGGTTGAGCACAATGGTGGCGACGCCGCCGGCCACCGACAGCTTGACGACTTCGCTCATGCTGCAGTCTTCTGTGATACCGCATTGTTCAGTGCCGTTACGCTCGCCGTTTCACGCATTGCCTGAGCGCGGCCGATGTCCTGCGGGAAATCGTCGACCATGATGCAGCCGTGGCGCAGCGCACTGAACTGCTGAAACTGGGCCGCCTCAGCAGTGCTGATGATGCCCTTCTCGACCGCGGCCGCAATGCGCGCTGGCTCGGTCAATCCGGCAATCACTCCGGCTTTTATCGCACTGCGAATCTTTGCTTCCGTCGCTTCGCCTGCCGGCGCCGCTTGCATGGCCAGTTCAAGGCGTCCAACCGGATCGGACTCGTGCCGCAGCAGGAACACGTTGGACGTCAGCCGCTCGCGCGTCGGCGAATCATCGAGCAGGAGTTTGGCGATCTGGTGGCCCAGATAGTCCCGGGGAGGCGCAAACGATTTCCCCAACGGAAAAACCATCACGCGCAGCATCCAGCCGGCGATGCGGCTCGGAAAATTCTCGAACACGCCGTAGAACGCATCCTGGATGCGGTTCAGGCAATCTTCGACCGCCCACTTCACCAGCGGCAGGTCGGCCCGCGGCCGGCCGTCGTCCTCGAAGCGTTTCAGAACCGTTGACGCGATGTAGAGCTGGCTGAGAATGTCGCCCAGGCGGCCCGACAGCTTTTCGCGGCGTTTCAAATCGCCGCCAAGGAAAAACATTGCCACGTCGGCCGAGAAAGCAAAGCCCGCGCACAGGCGCGTGAGTTGGCGTACGTAGGAACGCAGATCGTACGCACCGGGCACGCTGACCAGGCGCGCGCCCGTCACGCCCTGCCACAACGATCTTGCCGCATTGCAGGCCACGAAGCGCACGTGGTCCCAGAAAGCATCGTCGAATTCGCTGCCGGCCTGCTTTGGATCTTCATTGCGCGTGGCCGCGATTTCCCGCAACACGTAGGGATGGCAGCGAATCGCGCCCTGTCCGAAGATCATCATGCTGCGGGTCAGGATGTTCGCCCCTTCCACGGTGATCCCGATCGGGATTTGCTGGTAGGCGCGGCCGAGATAATTGTTCGGACCCAGGCAGATGCCCTTGCCGCCGTGCACATCCATCGCGTCGTTGATCACCTGCCGGCCGCGTTCGGTGCAGTGGTATTTGACGATGGCCGAGATCACCGATGGCTTTTCGCCGAGGTCGATCGCCCCCGCAGTCATGGTACGCGCGGCGTCGATCGCGTAAGTATTGCCGGCGATGCGGGCCAGCACTTCCTCGATGCCCTCGAATTTTCCGATGGAAATCTTGAACTGGCTGCGCACCCTGCTGTAAGCGCTGGTGGTGCGCAACGCGAGTTTGGCGGCGCCGGCACTCGAAGATGGCAGGG
>JANXPQ010000343.1 GCA_025357235.1 Betaproteobacteria bacterium | reverse complement strand
CCCAAGCGCGCGCGCGATTTCGAGGTCCCGGGCAGACAGCGGTTGGGCCAAGCCGGTCCCGCCCGCCGCCAGGTTGCCGCGGGTTTCGCCCTGCTTCGGAATGCGGGCCAGGGAATAAGGAACCGGTTCGCCGTCGATGATCAGCACGCGTTTGTCGCCTTTGGCGATCTCCGGGATGAACTTCTGCGCCATGACCGTGCGTTGTCCATAGTGCGTGACCGTCTCGATCACGACGCCGATGTTGTAGTCCTGTCGATGCAGCCGGAATACCGACGTGCCGCCCATGCCGTCCAGCGGCTTGACGATGATGTCACCGTGCTCGGCAAGGAATTCGCGGATCAGGGATTCTTCACGCGTAACCAGGGTGGGCACCGTGAACTCCGGAAAACGGAAGATCGCCAGCTTTTCATTATGGTCGCGCACCGCGCGCGGGTCGTTTATTACCCTCGCACCTTGCCGCTGCGCCAGTTCAAGAAGATAAGTGCTGTAGATGTATTCCATATCGAACGGCGGATCCTTGCGCATCATCACGGCGTCGAAGGTTTCCAGTCCGACCGGCGCGCGTTCCCCGACCCGATACCAGGGGCTGGCATCCGGCGTCAGGGCAAGGTCCCGCGCATAGCCGACCACTTTGCCGTTGCGTATTACAAGGTCCTCCTGCGCTAGGGATGACAGCGCATGCCCGCGCGCACTGGCCTCCCGCATCATTGCGTAGGAGGAGTCCTTATAGGTTTTTATGCTATCGAGCGGATCGAGGACGAAGGCAATTTTCATGTGTCAGTGTTGTGGGATCCGCAGTTACCGTACCGGCCCTCGAGGGCCGCTTGCGTCCTAAATCGTCGTTCTCGTCCTCGGCTTCCGCCGCGCCCAGAGGTCAGGAAATTGCGACGAATCGTTCAATAGTCAACAGGTTGCGAGCGAGGAATTGTAGCAGACGCATTTTCAGTGCTTTCCCGCTTTCCAAGCGCGACGTGTTTCCCAATAGGAAATAAAGCTTCCCGATGGTGTTGACCAAGCTTTGCGGCATTGTCACCATCGAAGCCTCATTTCCACACGGACCGGAACGGTTGATTGTGCTGCCGATCCACTTCCTGTCCACGATCATCTACGGCGGCCAAGGCGGCGAGTACTCGGATCCTGGCCTTTGCATTCGGGAGGCGAGCCGTGTCAGCTGTCCAGGCAATACGCATCGAACGCGCCAGCGATAACGATATTCCGGTATTGATCGAGTTGCTCGCCGCCTTGTTCGCGATCGAAGGCGATTTTTCCGCGGATCGTTCGAAGCAACGCCGCGGGCTCGAGTTGCTGTTGGCGCAGCCCGACGATCGGGCCATCGTGATGGTCGCGCGTACGCAAGACGGCACCGTGGTTGGCATGGCCAGTGCGCAACTCGTGATTTCGACCGCAGAGGGCGCACCCGCCGCCTGGATCGAAGATCTCGTCGTACGCCAGTCGCTGCGCGGCCAAGGTATCGCCCGGTTACTGTTGCACGAAGCGCTTGGGTGGGCGCATCGGCATGGCGCAACCCGCGTGCAGTTGTTGGCAGACAACACGAACACGCCGGCTCTTGATTTCTACCGCCAGATCGGCTGGCAGCCGACCCAGTTGTTTGCGTGGCGCCGGTTTCTGCGCGACGCCTGACTTTCCTCAGGGCCTTTCAGGCTCGTGTTCGCATTGCCAAAAAAAACGGGCGCCCGAAGGCGCCCGTAAAAAGGTAAGCGAACTTACCGGAGGAGATTACATGTGATACGCGGTCTCGCCATGCGAAGTGATGTCGAGGCCCTCG
>JANXPQ010000334.1 GCA_025357235.1 Betaproteobacteria bacterium | reverse complement strand
CCGAGCAGGGCAAAGATTTCGCCTTTGCGGATTTCGAGATCGACGCGTTTGAGCGCCTGCAGGCCCGACGCGTAAGTCTTGGTCAGGTTGGCAATGGAGATGATCGGTTGCATCGGGGAGAGTTTAACGTCTTCCCGGCCGTTTGATTTCGGCAACGCCGGCGATCAGGCCGATTGCTCGAGGTAAGCGGCGAATCGTCCCATGCAACTACCCCAACCGAACTGGTGCGAATCGCGCGCTGCGACGGATTCGAATTCCTGCTGCCGGAATGTCATCAGCGTCTTCGCGCCCTGGTCCTCGAATATCATCGTCACCACGGTCTCGTGCTCCGGATTGCTCGCCGGGTCATCCGAAATGTAGGTGAACACGAGGCGCTCCGGCTCGGCGACTTCGATGTAGTGACCATGCCGGCAGTAGTCGGCGCCGTCGGGAGATCGCATGCATTTGCGCCAGGCACCGCCCGGGCGGACATCCATCTCGAGAAGGGCCACGGAGAATCCCTCAGGCGCAAACCACTTCACGAGCTGCTTCGGATCGGTCCATGCCCGGAATACGACGCTGCGGGGCGCGTCGAAAACGCGCGTGAACAGCAGCCGCGATCCTGCGCGGCGGGCGCCGCACCGGCCTTCGCCGTGGACAATTCACGAGTGCTCACTGCAGCGCCGCCTGGTCCAGCCCGCGAATGTCGAGCTTGTTCATCTGCATCATTGCCTTCATGACTCGCGTCGATTTGGCGGCATCCTTGTCCTGGAGCAATTTACCCAGGATGGAGGGCACGATCTGCCACGACACGCCGTATCTGTCTTTGAGCCAGCCGCATCTTTGCTTTTCCCCGCCCGCGGAGAGCTTCTCCCAGAACTCGTCGACCTCTTCCTGCGTCTCGCAGTTCACGAAGAACGAGATGGCCGGCGAGAAGGTGAAATGCGGACCGCCGTTCAGCGCAAAGAATTCCTGCCCGTCGAGTTCGAAGGTCGCGGACATGACCGATCCCTTCGGTCCTGGTCCCGCTTCTCCATAGCGGGAAACGCGCCCGGTCTTCGAGTTTTTGAAAATGGAGATATAGAAATTCACGGCCTCCTCGGCCTTGTCGTCGAACCACAGAAACGGGGTGATTTTTTGCATGGGGTTTTCTTCTTTCCAACGCCTTCCGGCGTTTGCACTTAGTTGCGCCGTTCCCCGACAGCCTTCGCGAGGTAGTCGTCGAACTGCTCGAATGTTCCGGTCCAGCCTTGCTGCATCGACGCCATTCCGTCCTGGAATGAAACATGCCGCCCGGACGGAGGTCGACCTTGCAGGTGTGTACGACAAAACCCTTCGGTCCCCACCATTGTTTCAGCCGCTCGGCTTCGGTCCACGACTTCCACACCAGATCGCGCGGCGCATCGAATTCGCGCGAGGTGACGAAAGGCTTGTTGCCCTGGCGGGCGGATTTTTCCGCAGACATTATTTTTCTCCCTGGGTCGGGGTTCAGGCGAGGCTCATTCGTCCCTGATGGCTTCGACCTGGATGCGCAGGCGCACCTTGCCGGCGGCGCCCTGGCCGTACTGGCCCAACTTCATGCCGTACTCGCCCCATATGAGTTCGCCCTCGGCATCCGCACCGCACACTTCCTTTTTCAGCATGGGATGCGGCATACAGTTGAAGAGGTTGATCTGCAGGGTGACCGGTTTGGTGACGCCCATGATCGTGACCCTGCCTTCCACGGTCTTCGGTGCGTCGCCGGCGAACTTGATCGTGCCCTGGTAAGTCGCCGTCGGATACTTATCGACATTGAAGAAATCGTCCGAGCGTGCCTTCTCGTCCATCGCCGCCAGCCCGAAGTTGATACTCGAGGCTTCGATCACGACATCCACTGTGCCGGTTTTGGCGGCGCGGTCCAGAACGATCTTGCCGCTGCTCTTGTTGAACTTGCCGCGCCAGACCGAAAGTCCCATGTGGGAGAACTCGAGGCTCGGATAAGTGTGCATGGGATCGACGGTGTAGTTCTCGATTGCCGCAAGCGCGGGGAAGGTTGTCCCGGCGATTGCTGCGGCCAACAAACATTTCCTGAACGACATGGATTTTCTCCTGGACTGATGCCGTGGATCAAAGGTCGCCGCTATTGCTTCGGCGCCGCTTCCGCCGCCG
>JANXPQ010000264.1 GCA_025357235.1 Betaproteobacteria bacterium | reverse complement strand
TGCTCTTCCTCGCCAACATGGCCTCGAAGATGAACGGAAAGTCCGCGCTCGGCAGCCGCATCGCCGAGGTCCACAACGGCAGCTCGCTTTTCACCGGCGACGCGGGTCAGGGCGAGAGCAATATCCGCCGCTGGCTCATCGAGAACGACTGGCTCGAAGCCATCGTCGCGCTGCCGCTCAATCTGTTCTACAACACCGGCATTGCTACCTACATCTGGGTGCTGTCGAACAAGAAACCCGTACATCGCAAGGGGCAGGTGCAGCTTGTCGATGCCAGTCAGTGGTTCAAGCCGTTGCGCAAGAACCTCGGCAAGAAGATCAGCGCCGACATCCTCGCCATCGAGAAAGAGGCCGAGGGGCTCCTGGATGGGCTGCTCAAGGTGGGCGCCAAGCCATGAAGAAGAAAGCCGACCCGTCACCCAAAAAGCCAAAGCGCTACGCGCTACAGCCAGAGGAGCGCAAACAACGCAGCCTGGCCGCCGGGACGGAAACGCCCGCAGTCGTCGATGCGGCGGGCCTCCTCTCGGACTTGCGCAGCCTCATCCAGTCCGCGCGCCAGCGGATTGCCACGGTCGCCTATTCCACCCAGACGTTGCTCTGTTGGCACGTGGGACGGCGCCTCTTGAATGAGAATCTCCAAGGCGGCAGGGCCGCGTATGGAAAACAAATTCTCGTGACGGTGTCACGAGAATTGACGGCGGAATATGGGCAAGGCTTCAGCTATGCCGAAATTGCCCGCATGATCCAGTTTTCGCAGTTGTTCCCCGATGAGGCTATTGTCGTGACCCCGTCGAGGAAATCGATGCGAACGACGAGACCGAAGCTGCCGACGAAGAGGCTGCCGCATGACCACCGATACCTACGACTTCCTCGCCTCGGTGATGCCCTACACCAACCCGACTTCGAAGAACTGGACTATTGCAATACGCCCATGGGCGAAATCACCCTGTGGCGGCGCATCGAGCTCAGGCTCCGCGTCGAGGTATACGAAGTGAAACTGGGCGACGAGTTCCTGATGTCGAGCCTGTTCACCGATGGCGAGGTTGCGCTGGCGAGGCTCGCGCTCGCGGCATGCGAGGCCGGGCCGCTGGACGTTGTGGTCGGTGGCCTAGGCCTGGGCTACACGGAGCGCGCAGTGCTGGACCATGTAGCCGTGCGCTCGTTATTGGTGGTCGAGGCGTTGCCGGCGGTGATCGACTGGCACCGGCGTGGACTGGTGCCGCTGGGAGCCGGACTGAGTGCGGATCCGCGTTGGCGAAAGTGACTTCGCCGCTTGAAAACCTTTGCGGTCCGGTAAAATCCGCTCGGCATTCCAGATGTTGAAGACAAGCATAGAAGGCCTCATCGTTGCAGTTCAGCCGCGCATCCGGCTGCTGCGATCTTTCGATCAGCGCCAGCACAACTATCCCGGTTACGCCCTCCTGGTCGAAAGTGCCGCCGACCGGAAACAAGCGTGGATCGGAGTCGGCCCTGCGGCCCAGGCGAAATTCGGTTTTTGCGCCGGGGGACGTTTTTCGGCGGAAGTCGAACCGGTTGCGAATCCGGACCTGGAACCGGTCGCCTTCTACAAGGCCGCAAAAATTCGCTATACCCTTGGAATTCCCCAACCTGGTTCGCCTCCGCCCTGGTTTGGTGTGCCACCCGATCTGCCGACCTATCGCGCCCGCGGGCACCGGCGGCTCGACCCTCATGTCTACGAACGTGTCTGCCACCTTTGCATCTGGGGCTGTCGGATGGCAGTGGAAATGACCATCGACCAATGGAATCCCGAGGAGAAACAGTACCGGAGGGAAACGTTCTGCTACGGGCCGAAATCCTGCCCGATCTATCATGCCGGCCTGGTGCGCGAGGTCCCCGGCAGAAACGGAACGACGTGGATCGAGGAAGACTGGGTGGACGAAGAAGCGACATCACATCGTGGACCGGACGACTGAGGCGCCTTCGTAATTTGCGCGGCGTGCAGGCTTCTTATTTTTCTTCATCAAGGTCAAACATGAATCGCAGCAACGAAACAAAATTGTCGAGCATTTCGCGAAAGAGGACATGAAACAACCCCTCGTCCTTCTCCCCGGCTTGCTCTGCGACGCGGCGCTATGGGAACTACAGCTCGATGACCTTGCCGACATCGCCGATTTCTTCGTTGCCGACCTGACCGAGCACGAAACCATGCAGGATATGGCAGCGTCGGTGTTGCGCGATTCGCCATGGAGGGAATTCGCCGTGGCCGGCCTTTCGATGGGCGGCTACGTGGCGCAGGAAATTGTGCGCCAGGCGCCGCAGCGAGTGACGAAGCTGGCGCTGCTCGACACGCGTTCCCGTGGCGAATTGCCCGAGGAGACCGAACGGCGCAGGGCGCTGATGAAGCTCGCGCAGAGCGGGCGTGATTTCACGCCCGTCACCAATCGCATGCTGCCGTTTCTGGTGCATGAGTCGCGTGTGAAGGATGCGCCGCTCGTGAAGGTCATCCGCGAAATGGCGGAGCGCACCGGCATCGAAGGCTATATCCGCCAGCAGAACGCGATCATTGCCCGGCCGGATTACCGGCCGATGCTGCCGTCGATCGCCTGCCCGACGATGGTGCTGTGCGGCAGGCAGGATCGGCTGACGCCGCTCGAAAACAGCGAGCAGATGGCGGCAGCGATACCGGATGCGAAACTGGTTGTGGTCGAGGAGTGCGGCCATATGTCCACGCTCGAACGTCCGGAAACAGTCAACCGGGCGATGCGAAATTGGCTGGTGGACTGATCTGAAAAGCGTCTAACCGTTGAACCCAACGCGGGCCGAACAAGCCGGCTGGCGATGTAAGCTGTAAGATTGTCTTTGCGATTTTGGTGAAAGGAAATCGACATGGGTAACTTCACTCCCGCCAGCGCACTGGCCGGCGGCCTGCTGATCGGCGCCGCCGCCACGTTGCTGCTCTGGCTGAACGGGCGCATCGCGGGCGTCAGCAACATTGCGAACGGAGTGCTCGCGTGGAAGCGGGGCGACATCCTGTGGCGCCTGTTGTTTCTCGGTGGACTGGTGGCGGGAGCCGGCGTGTACTACGGATTGTTCGGCGACATTCCAGCGGCGCGTCCGCATTTTCCGGGATGGTTGCTGGCCGCGGGCGGCTTGCTGGTCGGGTTCGGCACTTCATACGGCAGCGGCTGCACCAGCGGCCACGGCGTATGCGGCCTGGGCAGGCTGTCGTTGCGTTCGCTGGTCGCGACAGTCATTTTCCTGATAATGGGCATTATCACGGCATTCGTCGTGCGTCACCTCTTTGGAGTGATCTGATGGGCAGATACATCAGCATCTTCATCGCCGGTTTGCTGTTCGGGCTCGGACTCGCCATATCGAGCATGACGCACGCAGCCAAAGTGTTGGGTTTCCTCGATGTCGCCGGCGATTGGGATCCGAGCCTGTTGCTCGTACTCGGTGGCGCCGTCGGCGTCACTGCCGTCGCATTCCGTTTCATCCTGCGCCGGCCAGCGCCGCTGATCGAGCCCGTGTTCAGACTGCCGACCGCCAAGGATATCGACGGGCCGCTGCTCGTCGGCGCCGCAATATTCGGCATCGGCTGGGGCATCAGCGGCTACTGTCCCGGGCCGGCCATCGCATCGCTGGCCGCCCCGAACTGGGAGACCTGGATATTCCTGCCCGCCGTATTTCTGGGTGCATTCCTGCATAGAGTCTCGACGATGTCGCCAGGCGATACTGCGCGCGCACGCGGATCGGAAGAAGGTTCATCTGCCTGAGAAGGCGGGTTCGGCCCGAATGTTTGACGCAGTCTGATCCGTCTCCCGGGCCTTTTTTCGAAATGCCGAATTCGACTCTCCCGATCCGGTGCAACTGCGCTGTTGTCTTTTCCCACGGCGACGCATGACAATGCCGGGATGGCAGCAATCGAGAGTTCGAACCGAGAGGGATCATGACGAACCGCACTTCGGACGCCAGGCGCCACTGCTTGCAGGAGCGTGTGCGCTGGAGCGACGTCGACGCAAGCGGCATCATCCTGTGGAGCGCGTACACGCGGCTGGTCGAAATAGCCGAGACCGAATTGTTCCGTGCCGCGGGCTTTCCCTACGGCACATTGTGGGACCGGTTGGACATCTGGCTGCCGCGCGTGCAATTCCATCTGGACTACCGGAATCCGGCGCGTCTGGACGATCTGCTCGAAATCGGCATCGGGGTCTCGCGCATCGGGCGCAGTTCGATCCGCTTCGAGTTCACCGTCAGCAAGGCGGCTGCCGAAGTGGTCGCGGAAGGTTATCTGGTGATTGTCGCGATCGGCCGTGCGGATGGCCGCTCCGTGGCTGTGCCCAAAGCGCTCGCGGAGGCGCTGGCGCCTTACCGATCCGACCTGTGATTGCGGCTAGGGATGTTCCCCGAGGTTCGCGCAGAGCGTGCGTGACGAGGGGATCGCCGCATAAAGCTCTTCGACGAGTGCCGCACGATGTTCCAGTACGGCGCGCTGGTTGATGGAACCTTTGTCGGTGATCTCGGCGGCGTCGATCGAGGGTGGAACTTCGAGCAGCATCACACGCTGGATTCGCGTGGTGCCGCCGGTGGCTTCGCCGGCAAGCCGATCGAGCAGGGCCTGGAAGCGCTTGCGCACCAGATCGTGGGCGAGTATGTCGGACGCAATCGCCTGCTTCTGCAGGGCGCATAGTCCGCGGCATTCGTCCAGCTGCGGAAATACCAGCAGCGCGATGTAGTCGCGATCATGGCCCGCGACGACGACGTCTTGCACGAACGGCGCCGCAGCCGCAAGAAACCGCGTGCGCAGCGGGCCGACGCTGACCCAGCTTCCGCTGGTCAGTTTGAAGTCTTCGGTCAGGCGGCCGTCGAACATCAGGCCGTTTTCCGGTCGATCCGGATCGTCGAAACGCACGGCATCGCCCATGCGGTAATAGCCTTCGTCGTCGAACGCCTCGCGCGTGAGTTCCGGTTGTTTCCAGTAGCCGGGCGTGATGTTCGGTCCGCGAAAGCGGGCTTCGAACTTGTCGCCCGCGGGCGCGAGCTTCATCTCCTGGCCCGGTACGGGCAGGCCGATCATGCCGGCGCGCCCCGCTTGCCAGTTGGCGCAAGTCGCCAGCGGGGCGGTCTCGGTTGCGCCCAGTCCGGTAATCCAGAGGATGCGTTCGCCGCAGGTCTGTACCGCGAGTTCTTCGAATGCGTCCCACACTGGTTGCGGCAGTCCGGCGCCGGCATAGAACAGCATGCCCATGCGGCTGAAAAACTTCTCGCGTAATGCCGGCTCGCGCGTCAGAAAGGCAGCGAGTTCCTCGAAACCGCGTGGCACGTTGAAATAGACGGTGGGCGCGATCTCGCGCAGATTGCGCACGGTTTCTTCGAACAGGCCGGGTGCGGGCCGGCCGTCGTCGATATAGAGCGTGCCGCCGTTGTAAAGCACCAGTCCGAAATTGTGATTGGCCCCGAACGTGTGGTTCCACGGCAGCCAGTCGACCAGGACAGGGGGAATCTCGCGCAGGCAGGGCAGGGTGACGGCAAGCATTTCCTGGTTGCTGCACAACATGCGCTGGGTATTGATCACGCCTTTCGGCTGCCCGGTCGATCCGGAGGTGAACAGGATCTTGGCCACCGTATCCGGAATCACCGCGGCATACGCGTCGTCGACCGCCTTGCTTGCAGTTGGCGTGAGCAGGTCATCGAACAATGTGGCATTGCGATTGCGCGGCGCGGCTTCGGTCACGGCCAGTTCGCAGTCACGCGGCAGGGCTGCCGCGATGGCGCCGGCATAGCGCTCGCCGTTGGCGGTGAACACCAGTCCCGGCTGGAGTAATCCGAGGATGTAACGCAGCTTGGCATGGTCCGTCGAGACCAGCGAATACGCGGGAGAGATCGGACAAAACGGCACGCCGACGTGCATCGCCGCCAGCGCGAGGAGCGCGTGTTCCAGATCGTTGCCGGAAAGGATGGCGAGCGGACGCTCTGCGCCAAGACCGCGGTCGAGCAAAGCCTGGCCAAGGGTGCGCACCAGGGCGAGCGTTTGCATGTAGGTGAGCTTGCGCCAGGACCCGCTCGCATCGCGCTTGGCGAGGAACAGTTGCCCGGGTGTTTCGCGTGCCCAGTGTACGAGGCGCTCGCCGAGTTTGACGGGATACGGACCCAGCGTGTGCGGCGAGCGGAGCAGGATGGCGCCGTCATTGCGGCGCTCGATGAGCGTATCCGATGGACCGAGGGCGATCTTGCGGATCGGGAAATGCTTTGCAGGCGTTCCCAGACTGCCGCTGTCCCCGATCGCGTGGTGCGGAGTCACTCTGCCCAACCTCCCCCTGGACTGCTTTATTGTTTCCGTCCGGCATCGGACGGATGGTCACGTGCGCATCGTGTCCCGGTTTTTCGAATACGGGAGTGACGTGGCCCGATCGTCAATGCGTCGAGTGCGGGCTGCCGGTAGCCGGCTCGCGCAAGCGCAACGCCATGCGCAGCGCGGTTTCGCGCCGGCGATAGTAGCCGACCGTCCAGCCGACTTCCTCGAAGCCCAGGCGGCGATAGAAATGCTGCGCTTCCACGTTGCCCGCCCGCAGCTCGAGTTTGATTACGGCGATGCCCGCGGTGAGCGCGCTTTCCTTGAGCCAGTCGAACACGTCGCGGCCAATGCCGCGCCGTCGATGCGATGGATCGACGGCGAGCAGTGCCAGATGCGCGGCTTCCTCGCCAAAATCCATGATCGCGAAACCGATGATCGACTTGCCTTCGCGCGCAACCAGCACCAGCGTTTCCGGATCGCGGATCGATCGCAGCACGCGCGTTGCCGTCCATGACCAGCCCAGCCCGGTTTCGATCAGGTCGCGCGACATCCGCGCGATTTCAAGTGCGTCCGCCTCCGCAGCAAGTTCGAACAGGATGCTGCCTGCGGCGGACCGGGTCACGACAGGAATATCCAATGGTTCAGGCGTGCCATCAGGCCGTTGGTCATCGGCCGTTCGACGTCGCAGAAAAGGATCAGCCGGGTGACCTCGCTCTTGTTCTCTGCGTAGTGGATGAATGTCTCGTCGAACAGCACGTCTTTGCCGTCCTTCCAATTGTAAGGTTCTCCGTCGATGAAGATCTTACACGTGTCGGCATTCGGTGTAACCAGGCCGAGATTGAATCCGAGGTCGTTGTACGCTGCCGCTGCGCGGATATGGCCCTCGTCGAACAACCTGAGGCCTTCGTCGCGCATCGCCTGCCAATTTTCGCGCAGGCGCTCCCGGCGGCGGGCCGGCCCGCCGCCGGGGTCCGAATCAGTCCGTTAAATTGTAGTGTTTTCCCCGACCGGGTCCAAGCCCGCCAACGCCATCAGCGCAGGATGTCTTTCACCAGGATGTCGTGGCGTCCGACCTTCACTGCGATGAAAACTTCCCTCAGCAGCAGCCATAGGCACGCGATCATGGCGAACATCGCCAGGATGAACAGGGTGCCGATCAACCGCGCAATATCGAATGCGACGAAAACGCCAACGAAGGCACTGGCCACCAACAGGCAGATGAAGAGGGCGCAGACAATCGCCATCACGATCGAGTGGTAAATCAGACCGATGCGGCGGCCCAGGAGTTCCAGTTCGTAGGCATCTTCCTTGAGCCCCTCCGCGTCTCTGGTGTCGCCCCGGCGCACGCGCTCCTGGACCACGCGGCGGCGGTCGACGATCCGGCCGAGCCGGTTGTTGAGCGCCGAGAGGATGGTGCCGATGGCGGTGAGAAGGAACACCGGTGCCACGGCCAGCTGGATGATGCGGGTGATGTCGGCTACGTGTTCCATGCGGGCGCACCTGTGACGGGTTCGGCAGACGTGCTCAAAGCGGCTCGAATGCCAGGGTCTGCATCAGTGTGGCGGCGTCCTCCGAAAACTGCGGATCGACATCTTCCGGGAAATGCCGGTGCGAGTAGGCCATGTTCATGCCCAGCGACGGATCTTTCGGATGCGGACAGATCAGCGTCAGGGTTTCCAGCATCATGTTGACGGGCGAACCGGTGCCGTCCGTCGTCGTGCGCTCGGCCGCTTCCACGCGTGAGAGCGCGCAGGACTGAGCGTGAATTTTTTGCTGCTTGACTTCCAATCTCGACACCCTGTAGCGCTTTGGATCGATCTCTTTGCGCTGGGTCGATTCCACATGGCGTATGAGTTCATCGATGGATCCGAAAGCCGGCAGCTTGATGATCGTCGCCTGCATTATGAAAGATTCCCCGGAGAAGCGGCCCTGCTTGCCAATGATCGTCAACTCCGGGCTCTGCTTGGCGATGATCCAGGTCGGTTCCTTTTCCTGCGGCTTCGAAATGGAGAACCCTTGCATCATGATGCGCGGCGGTTCCTTCGGCTGCGAGGCGCAGGCGCCCAGCAGGGCGCAGAGTATCCATGCGAGCAATCGGTGCGATTTCATTTCAGGCGTATCTCCGGTTTTTGCAGGTGCCATTGTCCGACGATGGCACCCGCACCTCAAGGCGACGCCGGGTCGGCCGTTATTCCGGCTTGAACCGGATTATGCAGGACCCGAGCCCATGACCAGCACGACGGACCTCTCCCGCACCCAGTCCACCACCAGGCGCGCGGTTCCATCCTACCCCCAGATCGTCAGAATAATGAATCTGGTCAGGAAAGAGGTGGAACTTGCCGAACTCGAGGATGAGTTCAAGGCCGATCCGGTGATTTCCTACCGGCTGATGACGTACATCAATTCCGCGTCCATGGGCTTTTCCCGCGAGATCAAGTCCTTCCGCCAGGTCATTACCATCATCGGTTATCACCAGTTGTACCGCTGGCTGATCATGCTGCTGGTGACCGCCGATCGGCGCGCCGGCCGCTCGGCCATCGGCATGAATGCCATCATCCGCGGGCGCTTCATGGAATTGCTCGGCAAAGTCCATTTCGGCAAGCCGCAGGCCGACGACCTGGTCGTGGTCGGTGTGTTCTCGCTGCTCGACGTGTTGTTCGGCGAGCCGATGGAAAAGCTCCTGCAGCCGCTCAACATCGCCGGCACGATGCGCGAAGCGCTTCTGAAAAGGGACGGACCCTACATGCCGCTGCTGTTGCTGGCCGAATCCATCGAGAAAGCGGATGAAGCGCGCATCGATACCATTCACCGGGGGTTGCACATCAGCATCGAGACGGTCCACGATACCTATACCGACGCCTTGGTCTGGGCAGAAAAGATCGTCTGACGGTCAGCCGGGATGGAATCGCGGGCGCTGCCCCGCGCGTGGAAGAGCAAGTTCGTACAAGCCGATTGCGTCAACCGCAGGCAACATCCGGCCGTTGCCGATAATGCGGGCCTGATCCTGCCGATTTGCTATAGGATTACGCCCACACAATAAAATACAAGCATCCATCGCCGCGGCGCCAAGCCAGATCCGGTTCGATCTCGTCCCGCCGCCGGCTTCGTGGTGCTTCACGGACAACGAGAGAGTGGTCCCGGTGGCGACTGTGTTGCCGCGGGAGCCGGCAGGCCTTCCTGATCAGAATTTTTATGCGGATTCCCGTTCGCTGCGCCGCCATGCTGCTGGCGGTTGCCGCCATGACCATCGTTGCCGCGCAGGCGTTTGCGCAGGAAGCCTCGGGCAAGGTATTCGAACTCGAACCCGTGTACGTCTACGGCAAGGATCGCAGGCCGCAGATCGGCTACCGCAAGCCCGAGGTATTCGACCCCCTGTCCGACCGCCTCTATCAATCCGGTTACCGGAATTACGCGCCGACCGCGATCCCCGACGAACTGAAGACCGTGCCGGCCATGGAGCGCGTGCAGAAGATGAAGCGCATCCTCGCCTGTGCGGATGCCTGGTTCTGGCCGTTCTCGCGCACCGCGCATAACAACGAACCGCCTGGCATCGAGGTCGAGATCCTGCAGGCGATTGCGAAACGGCACGGCTGGGATGTCAGCATGGCCTGGGTCAATACCGGCATGCGTTTCGGCGTCGGCGTCACCTTCGGCACTTCCGTCGACAAAGGCATCTGCGACATTTTCCTCGGCCTCACCATCACCAACGACGACCATCACATGCCCCGGCACAAGATGGCGTTCACCAAGCCGTTCATGAGCACCGGCTACGTGCTGGTGACGCAGGGGCCGGCGAGCGGCCTGAAGACGCTCGACGATGCCAGGACGCAGGACGTCAAGGTGGGCGTACCCGCGTACTCGCCGATGAGCGAATACGCCGACGAGCACGACATTCCGCACGCCACCTTCTTTCAGAATTATCAGGTCATCGACGCACTGATCAGCGGGCAGGTCAATGCCGCGATGATCTGGTCGGGCTCGATTTCCCAGGCGAAACTCGAGCATCCGGAAGCGGAGTTCGTGATGGTGAAGGATTACCAGCCGCCGGACGAAATGCGCTTCGATAACGCATGGGGCATCAAGGAGAAGGAAGTCGAGTTGCTGAAATTCATCGACGAGGAATTCGCGGCGATGCTCAAGAGCGGGGAAACGAAGCGCATTTCCGAGCGCTACGGCGTGCCCTTCTATCCGCCCCGCGAGCATCCGCTGGAAGAGGAATAAGCGGTGATTGGTGACTGGTGACTGGTGATTGGTTTTAAAAGACTCAACCCACCAATCACCAATCACCAATTACCAGTCACCAATCGCCGGCGACCGGATCGAAGATCTACAGGGAGACGCAACAATGATGGATAAACTGATTCAACTGAGCATGATGTCCGGCGGCTTGCTGCCGCTCATGGGCGTGCTGCTGCTGATCACGCTGGCGGTGATCGTGGAGCGCTCGTACTTCTTCTTCAAGGTGCTGAAGTCCGGCCACGCCATGGAGCACGACCTGCAACTGGTCGAGTACCAGAACTGGGAAAAGCTCGAGCAGCTGGCCGCGCATTACGACGGCTCGCTGCAGCGCTCCATCATTTCGTCGGCGCTGGCGTCGCGCGGCGAAGATCCCGAAACCATGGATCGCCATATCGACGAAGCGATCATGTGGCAGCTGCCCAAGATAGACCGCCTGATCTGGGTGCTCGATACCTCGGTCACGCTTGCCCCGCTGATGGGACTGCTCGGTACGATCATCGGCATGGTCCACGCCTTCGACATCCTCGGCACGGCAGGCTCGAGCGGCGCGGCGACGCAGATGGTCACGGGAGGTATCGCCGAAGCGCTGGTCGCCACCGGTGCCGGCCTGTTCATCGCCATCTTTGCGGTGCTGTTCCTGAATCACTTCAACAAGCGCGTGAGGCTGGCCGTGCACCAGATGGAATTGCTCAAGGTGATGGTGTTGAACCGCCTTTACGGCGGCGGATCGACGCATCAGGGCATGTCGGTGCGCGATGCGCACAGCAGCGCAGTCGCGGCGATCCGCGGGAGGGCGTCATGAGCGCAAGGGCGCGCGCAGGTTACTTCGAGGCAGCCAAGCCGCGCGTCGAAGTGATTCCGATGATCGACATCATGATGTTCCTGCTGGTGTTTTTCGTCGTGATCTCGCTGCGCATGATCGCCGGCACCGGTGTGCCGATGGAAATCCCGAGTTCGAAAACCACGCAGTCGATCAAGTCTTCCACCGTCACGGTCGGTATCACCAAGACCGGCGAAACCGTGATCGACGGCAAGCCCGTCACCCAGGAAGAACTGAAAACGAAGCTCGTCGAACTGAAGAAACTAAAGCCGGTCGACGTCGTGCTGGCCGGCGACAAGGACGTGCCGCTGCAGTCGCTGCTGCAGGTGATGGACGCGATCCGCGGCGTCGGTATTTCATCGGTCGGCATCGCCGCGAAGGC